>CAZYCK010000080.1:0-5066 GCA_964646055.1 uncultured Thermoplasmatales archaeon
CCTTTTCTAAAGGGTTGCGGAAAGAATACATCAGTTTTCTTTTCCCGAAGCTTTTTCTAAAAGGCTCAAAAAGTGCTTCATCCCAAAAAGAACTATTACATTTGTTTTAGGGTGAAGCCCTTTTCTAAAGGGCTCACGCAAGCGCTTTTTCTAAAAGGGCTGATACATTTCAAGATGTAAAAGTTCTTTCCCCGAGGGCTTTCTTTTGAAGAAAGGGCTCATAAATAGGAAAAGTTATATATACTCGTGTATTTGATAGCGATGGAAATAGAAGAGACAGGAGAGGATATCCTGCTCAGCCTTCTTGTATATAATGTTGATAATAAAGACGCGTGGATAAGTTGTAAGCTTTTGCAGATGAGAGTAGGGTGTGAAGATAGCGAATTCAAAAATGCGGTAAATTATCTCAAGGACAATGGATATATTGAATTTAGGGACGAGGAGCATTTGCGTATAACAAAAGAAGGAATAGATTTTATAACATCGCGGGTGTGATGAAAATTATTTAAAATATTCTGGGTATAACAAGCATGAAAAAAATTATACTAAATATAAAATGGATTGATGAACTGTTGCCAGACGGCTTTCCTATGAATACATCAACGCTTGTCAGCGGGCCCGGCGGCTCCGGCAAGCCATTGGTCGGATATATGTTTGCTTCTGCATATGCAAATCAGAATGGAAAGCTCGTGATAATCATAACAAGTACAGATAGGCAATATGTAATAAATACTATGAAAATATTTGGAACAGATTTAGCAAAAATTAATGATAGGGTTTATTATGTTGAACTTGACCCATCTATAGATGGCATAGAAGCAATAGAAGAGAACTGGATAAAAGCAAATTTATTGAAACCAGAGGTATGGGATGAGATAATCAAAAAAGGAAATGAATATGTTGGAGGAAATGAAATGGTGATTGCTTCTGCTCTAAATTTGCTCTTCTTTTCAAAAACTTATGGTGAGAACATATATAAAAAATTAAAAGAAATATTGAAAAATGATAAGGATAGAACATACTTTTTTACAATAAATTCAGATGCATTCAAAGAGAAAGCAATTGGTTTAGAAAACATTTCTGATAATTTAATGTTCAGCAGAATGGAGCAACCTATGAAGCTTTATTTAAAAATAGCAAGAATGAAAGGAGTGAGATTTTCTGAAAAAGAAACTCAAGTGCCTCTTTCAAAAGATATTTTAAAAAGTATAAAAGAAGAAGCTGAAAGAGGGAAGAAAAATTTGATACCTGCTATATCAAGAATATGATTGAATGGCTTCGCATACTTATAGATGATATTCTAAGGCTGTCAAGAGAAAAGAATAGACCTGTATCTATAAAAGAGATAGTTGATGAAACAAATGTTGATAGAGAAGATGTAAGAGACGCAATAAATGAGATGGAAAAGGAAGGATTGGCAGAATATAAAGAAAAAGTTTTGCTTACAGATAAAGGAAAAACCAGAGCCAATGTTTTATTTAGAAGGCATGAGACAATAGAAAAATTTTTTGGCGGAAAAGAAGCTCATAAAATAGCTCATTCTTTAGAACATTTTGAAGATAAGGACATAGAATATATGAAAGAAATGGTGGAAGGAAAAAAAGAGAGCTTAAAGAATTTTAAGGAAGGCATGGAAGGAATAATAGCTGCATCAACAATAAGCAATCCAAAAATAATTTCTCGGCTGATTGGCGTCGGCATGGCGCCGGCCTCTCATTTTAAAGTCGAACGAGTTGGAAATGATGCAATAATATTGCGTATCCACAATAGGCTTATTGTAATAGATGCGAGTATAGCTGATAAAATATTTGCCGTAGGTAAAAAATGAAGGCATTATTGATAGGGCAGCCGAATGTTGGAAAATCTTCTTTATTAAATGCATTAACTGGAGCAAAGGTTGTAATATCAAATTATCCTGGCACTACTATAGATTTTACAAAAGGAGAGGCAAGAATAAAAGGAAAAAATTATTCTTTTATTGATACACCAGGCATATACAATTTATTTCCTTCGAGTATAGAAGAGAATGTCACAGAAAAAATTGTTTTATCTGCTGATTATGATTTTATAATACAGGTTGCAGATGCTGTTGCTCTGGAAAGGAGTCTTGTAATAACGATGAGCTTGATTGAACTTGGATTGCCAATCATTCTTGCAATAAATTTTTGGGAAGAAGCAGAAAAAAAAGGAATACACATTGACGAGAAAAAACTTGAAGAAAAATTGGGCATAAAAGTAGTTAAAATAAATCCAATAAAAAGAAAAGGAATAACACAATTAATAGATAATATCGATAAAGCAAAAAAATCGAATTTTGAAATAATTTATGATGATGATATTGAACTTGCCATAAAAGAAGTGATGAAAAAATTACCGGAAACAAAATTGTCAAAAAGAGGTATAGCAGTAAAAATCCTTGAAGGAGATGAAGAAGCCATAAGAAAATATGGAATAGATGTAGCCAAAATAAAGAAAAAAATTGTAAGGCATCCAAATTTGTCTATAGATATCCAGATAACCAAGTCTGGCTATGCTTCAATAGTTTCAAAAAATGTTACAGAATTAACGGCTATAAAAACAGGAATAAATAAATTTGATAAAATTTTATTTTTTCATCCATTGCTTGGCCAGTTATTTGTCCTCCTTACATTTATTTTAATATTTTTGATTCTTATATGGCTTGGAGGATGGTTTCAAGATAATCTTTCTTCAATGTTTGATAAGCTAATAGATTTTTTGATGCCATTCATACATTCTAAATTTGCTTCTTTACTTTTAGAAAATGCTCTAACAGGACTTGCAGCAGGAATTGCAATAGCCATTCCATATATAGGCATATTTTATGTCATCCTTTCAATTCTCGAAGATAGCGGACTGTTATCCCGTTTCATAATCATTTTGAATGGATTGATGAAGAAAATAGGATTGCCAGGAAAAGCTATAATTCCGATAATGCTCGGCTTGGGCTGCAGCGCGGCGGCGATAAAATCAACCAGAATACTTCCAGAAAAAGAGGATAGAATAAAGGTATCATTTCTATATTCTCTTGTTCCATGCTCATCAAGAACAGCCATAATACTTGGCGTCGTCGGCCATTATGCTGGAATTGGATATGGGCTTGGCATATATTTAATTTCATTTATTCTTTTCATAATTACTGCCAAAATATTGAATATTTCCATTAAAAGAGAACCAATGCCAATAATAGAAGAAATGCCTTCTTATAGAATTCCAAAAATTAGAAATGTTGCTGTGAAATCATGGATAAGAATGGAAAGTTTTGTATATGTTGTTATTCCATTATTAATATTTGGAGGATTACTTTATGCAATTTTGCTTCAATTAAATGTTGTCAATGCAATTGTTAAGCCACTGAATTTTATAACTGTAGGATGGCTCCATTTGCCAGAAAAGAGCATAATAGCATTATTTTATGGTTTTCTCCAGAAGGATTTAACTCCAGCAATGCTTGCCAATGCTGTCGGAACATTAAACTTTGGTAGTGTAATGACAAAATTGCAAATTTTTACTTTTGGTATGGCTTCCACTTTTCAAATACCTTGTATAATTGCATTTGGTATGATGGGAAAGGAAATAGGATGGAAAGAAGCAGTTACAATTGAAATTCTCATGCTTTTATATGGTTTATTCCTAACTGGTATTATTTTAAGGCTATTTCTTTTGGCAAGTATTTTATTTTAATGAGTATTTAGAAGCAGTGTCAATTGAAGAAGAGATAAAAAAAATAGAAGAAGAAATACGAAATACTCCATATAACAAAGCTACAGAATATCATATTGGAAAGCTTAAAGCAAAATTGGCAAGATTAAGAGAAGAAAACGAAAAAAAATCTGGTGGCAAATCTTATGGTTTTGCAATAAAGAAGAGTGGGGATGCAAGCGTTGCCATGATTGGGCCACCTTCTGTTGGAAAATCTACATTGCTAAATAAACTTACAAATGCTGAAAGCAGGATTGGGGAATATGATTTTACAACCACGCATGTCATACCTGGAATAATGGAATACGAAGGCTGCAAAATACAGCTTTTGGATTTGCCTGGCATAATATATGGAGCGGCAAGAGGGCGGGGACGGGGGCGTGAGATAATATCGATGGCAAGGGTTGTTGATTTAATTCTTATAATCGTTGATGTATTTACAATTGGGGAGATAAAGAAAATTGAGGACGAGTTGTATAGAGCAGGCATAAGGCTGAATCAAAAAAAGCCGAATGTAATAATAAAGAAGAAAGACAGAGGGGGCATAAATATTGAAGCGCCACGAAAAAGCAGGCTGAGCATGGAGGCGGCGAAGGCAATAATCATGGAATATTTGAGCAATGCAGATGTTGTTATAAGGAATGATGTAAATGAGGAGCAACTTATAGATGCATTACTTGGCAACAGGGTCTATGTTCCATCAATTGTAGTTGTGAATAAAGTTGATATAAGGAAGGCAGCAATAAAAAATGCATTATGTGTATCTGCAAAAAGCGAAGAAGGATTAAAAGAATTGAAAGATAGCATATTTAAAAAATTGGAATTAATAAGAGTTTATATGAAACCAGAAGGAAAAAAAATTGAAAAAAGGCCAATGGTTTTAAAGAAAGGAGCAAAAATAAGAGATGTTTGTATGCATTTACATAAAGATTTTATAAATAATTTTAGATACGCTACTATATATGGTCCATCTGCATCTTTTCCAGGACAGCGTGTGGGCCTAAATCATGAAGTTAAGGATGGAGACATTATAACAATAGTTGCAAGATGATTGATCAATCCATATATTCTTTTATTTCACCAAATGAGATAATTTACTCCGAATAGAAAGAAAACTTAAATACTTGACTTTGCCATTTCACATTGGCAAAGTGCCATAGTATAATTTGTCATTTAGCATTTTTATGACATTTTACCACCTCAAATTAAGAGTTTTATCCTCATAGCGCCGTATAAAATCACCAAAAATTGCCAAAATTTTGGGTGTAACATTGCTCAAAATGTGAAAACGAAAGCCATTTGGTGGATAAACAATGGTCATTGACAAATTTATCAAAGATTTTTTG
>CAZYCK010000081.1:0-5036 GCA_964646055.1 uncultured Thermoplasmatales archaeon
TTTATATGTTTTATCCCATTCTTTCTGCCATGTTTTTTTAGCTTTTTTTTCTATCCTTTCTTGTTTTCTTTTAATAAGCCTTTTCAATTTTTTGATTTTCTTCTCTCTATTGTATTCATCCATACAATAATTATATCCAGAAAGCCATTCTTCTTTCATCATTTTTTTTATTTTTCTATCTTTTCCTTCTATTTTTTCTTCCTTCCATGGTTTTGGAATAAGATTGCATGGATTTTTTTGATGCAAATATATTATACCAATTAGAGACAAAATAATAATAGGGGGCAATCCAACCATTAGGGCTACACTTTGCCCTGGGGTTAAATCTAATCCTCCTACGGCTACTATCATTGAAACAGGTTTTACTGAAGAATCTTGAGCAACTGCAACTCTAATTCTTATTAAATAGGTTGAATGCTGTAAATAAATACTCTCATGAACTGTAGCGAAATATATGTATGTTGTTGCTTCTCCGCCAGGGGGTATAATTAAAAGAGAATCTGAAAATGTTATTTTCCATCCTGGAGGAAGATAATCTGGTGTTAGAATAAATCTGTCTTCATAATTTCCGTAATTTTTTATTTTTATAGGCACACCATATACCTCATCCTGCCTTGCTTTTATGAAAGGTTTTTCTATTCTTACATCAAATGAATGATACTGTGTTGTTCTAACTTGGAAGGTATAATTCCCGCTGTGCCAGAAGCCATATATATCACGAAATCTACCATGCAGATGGATGTAAGCAAAATTTGAAGGTCTTGAACCAGCCTCCACGCTAACATATCCATATTTTTTTTCATTTGGATAAAAATATCCATCTGCAGGATATGCAAAAGCTTCCCATCCTTCCCCTTCTACATCCACCCAGAATTCAACATAGAGTGCATATAAATTTCTCTGAAAAAATCCACCATTATAATATTTAAAACGAAATTGATATTGATGTAGTGGAGCAACCATTGCACTTGAATTTTCTGTTGGTTCAATCCTTAAAAACATGAGAGCAGGAAAATGTTCATTAGGAAAATTATCACCATCTTTAGCTATTGAAAAATCTGCAAAAAATGAAATAAGGATAAGGGCTAAGATTGCAACTGCAGGCAGCCGCATCTTATTTTTTCCTTTTTGAAAATATAAATGCAATCAGGGAAATAGCAGCTATTAATGTTATTGTGTCCATGCCCGGGACATAAAATCCTTTATTCTTTGCTAAAAAGTATGCTGTAACTTCATGTGTATTAACGAGAGTTATTTCTGTTGTTGTTCTTCCCCAACTTGTACCCTGTTTTACATAATATGGTGCCTCGCTCGTTGCTTTTGCTTTTATTGCAAAATCTTGCCAATTATTACGATAGGAAACCACAGCACCATGAGGGGTTGTCAATGTAACTGTTACAGTTGCATAAGGGTATGTATCTTCTCCAGGTTTTTTTGGTTCTATTATTACAGTTGATGGAGATATAACATATTTCCAATCTGCTGGAGGTTGTTTTGCAGGAGTTAAATCAACAACAACACGTGTGTTCCCATAATTGACAATGTCAAATGTAAATGGTATTTCTCTATCTGGAGCTGCTCTTTCAATTGGTTGAACTGCCTTTACTCCTATTTCAGTATATGGATTATAACCAACTATCAATGTCAGCTTTGCTTCATCTATCTGGCGTAATGCCCCTCCAGTAACAAGCTTACCAGTTATCTGTAATTTTACTTCTCCTGACTCGCCGGCTCTTATATCATTCTGCGAAACTTTCATGAGTATTTTCACAGGCAATGTCTCGCTTGGCTTAAGAGTGAAAACTTCTGGAGACGGCGCAACAGTCAGCCACGTTGGCTTATCCACAACATTCACTTCAACATAAATTGGTAAATAACCAAAATAGTATGGTTGATATGATACTGTCAATGTAACTTCAAGTTGCCCATATCTTTCGACATATCCTATCCCCATGTCAGGAGTAGCATTTATCTTTCCCCATGAGAAAGCTGATGTATTTTGGACAGCAAGTATAGACACCATTGCCACAGCCAATATAATACTTTTCTTAAACATTTTAATCCCTTTGTATTTTGTTATTGTCTTATTTATATTTATTTTTTTCCTCTTCCTCTTCGCTTTCTTCTCTCGGCATTTCTACCTTCTCTGGGAAATAGCCTAGTATAATGATGTCTCCAACTGCAGATACCCATCTATATGGCACACCAACATCCATTCCATTTTCGACCATTTCTTTGTTTGTGCTTGTTATTATCAATTTATCTATCTTTTTTTCATCTATGTCAAGCAATACATTTTTTACTTCTCCTACGTATTTTCCTCTGCTCGTATAAACTGGCAGGTTTATGAAAGACGTAACTTCCATATTCTCACAACCATTAATAAAAAAACATTTTAAATAATTATGGTATAATTTCAGTTGTATTGTTATATGGAGGATATTTGAGCATTGGAACAAATTTTTTTGCTATATCCTTATATTTCTCTATTTCTCTTATCAAAAATTTTGTAACATTGCATATCTCATTAAAACCTTCTTTTCCCCATAACATCTCTTTGTAAGCAAAAAGACATCTGCCACCACATATATTATAATATTCACAGCTTTTACAAGGCTCTCCAATATCGATTTTTTTATAGCCATTGAAGTCTCCTAAAATATTCCATTTAAATTCATAAGCTATCGGGCATGCAAGTATTTTGCCTTCAGGTGTTATGGCAAAAGCATTTCGCCCGGCGCCGCATGGCAATCCATGGCCGCCGTGCAATATTCTACTCATTATGCCAAGAAAAGGGACTATCCCCATTGGCTTTTTTTTCAAACTTTTGCCCCATTCTGCAACAAGTTTTTTTATTCCTGGCTTATAGCTTTCCTCGGCCCATTTTTTGAATTCATTCAATCCCCATAAATTACTCCATACGACATCAAGCTGCCAATGAACATAAGGAAAAAAATTCAGAAGATGCTTTACATCTTTATATATGTCTGTTTTGCATGAGGCTGTCATCCTTGCTATTATCTCTCCTTTATAATTTTTTTCTTTTATAAAAGACAAAGCTTCCATAACTTTATCATAACAGCCGTTGCAACGATAAAAGTCATTGACTTCTTTTCTTCCATCTATTGAAAGCAAAATTGTATCCAATTTATTTACATAATCACCAAGTTTTTTTATAAAAAATCCATTTGTCTGCAAAACAAATTTTTTTGCTGGCAAGTTGTCAATCATTTTTTTTATAATATTTGGTTTTAAAGTAGGCTCTCCTCCATAAAATGCCACAATTGCTTCCTTATCTTTAGAAATAAAATTTACAAGCTCATTCATATCATATTGGGGTTCTTCAGCCATTCCTGTTATGCTTCCACCGCAATACTTGCATTTTAAATTGCATATTGGCGTTACAATAATTATCCAAAGCACGATGGAAAAGAAAAATGAAATTTAATACTTTTTGTATCAAAATAGCGAACGTATAATTATCTTACAACCTCCACTTCGTATAATCCATTTATTTTTCTTATTTTAAAATCAATGTCAATGAATTTTTTTATCAGCCACATTTCTGTCGAAGCATGCTTGGTTATTTTTCTGCATCTAAATCTTCCCTTATTTGCTATTGCAAGATATGGTAAAATTTGGTCTACAGCTCTTTCATCTATGTCTGCTTTGCTATTTATTTCTTTTATTAATTTTTCAGCTGCTTCTTTTCCTACTTGCTCAGCTTTTTTTCCTTTCTCACCTAAACAATCAGCTCCTAATATTTTTGGTTCGCTCCATAAAACAATGCCGACGCCTTCAGAATTTGTAGATGTCTCTTCAATAGATATGCTTGGCTTAAATCCATTTTTTTTGAGTTCTTCTTCTGCAGAATTTTTTATTCTTTCTGCTATGGATGAAGGTAAATTTGCTATATTCACAATCCCATTTATTTTTTCTATTGCTTCATTAAAATTTACTGGCTTTGGCTTGCATGGTTCAATCAATATCTCTGCCTCGCCTCCGCCAGCCGGATAATAACCTCGTTGATTCAAATATGCTTCTATTCTGCATCCCATTTTTTTTAACAAAGCGAGGAAAACATTCTGGAAATAATCCCATGGAGGAGCCCATTTAACATCTGTCCCGCCAGTTATTTTAAAATATACTTCATCATCTGCCGCTATAGAAGGCAATAAACAAGCCTGCATGACAAGTGTAATGCTTCCTGCGGTTCCAATATTAAATTTATAATTTCCTCCTTTAATTTTATGGGGATAAAATTCTATTGATTTTGAGCCAAGGTGGAGACCTTTAACTTCTGCATCGCTCAATTTTGCAACAGCTTCTACACCAGTTATATGCTGTCTTTTTAAACCAGGATTTGGGCGATTTGCCCTTATATTAAATATTTTTATTGGTTCGTTCATTAAAGCAGAAATGGCAACAGACATCCTCAAAATCTGCCCGCCGCCCTCTCCATAAGAGCCATCAATCGTTATCATTCTTCAAGAAATTTCAAAAGCATATTTAAAGCTGATTTGGCAAAATTTTCTTTATTCTCGAGCCTTCCTCCTTCAAATCTAAATTCTTTCACTTCAATGCTATATGGATTGGCAAGAGCTATATAAACCAAGCCAACGGGCTTTTCCTCGCTCCCGCCGCCAGGCCCCGCTATTCCTGTTGTGGCTATTGCAAGATTTGTATCGAGCTTTCTTTTTATTCCATCAGCCATTTCATAAGCCACTTGCTCAGATACTGCTCCATATTTACTTAAAGTATCATGTCTTACACCAAGCAAACAAATTTTTGCTTCATTGCTATATGATATTATCCCTCCTTTGTAATATTCTGAACTGCCAGGCACATTTGTAAGCATATGCCCTATTAATCCACCAGTACATGATTCTGCTGTAGAAATTGTATAACCTTTCTCCTTTAACAATTTTGCAATCTTTTCAAGCATAATAATATATGCATTGCTAAAATAAAATCATTGTGTCTAAAACATTACTTCAGAATGCGGCTAATTGAAAACACTAATTTTTGCTATTTTT
>CAZYCK010000082.1:0-5023 GCA_964646055.1 uncultured Thermoplasmatales archaeon
AATTGGATTTGTTGTAAATCCGATTGCTGGCATGGGAGGGAAAGTAGGGCTTAAGGGAACAGATGGAATGCTCGATGAAGCAATAAAAAGGAAAGCAAAAATTGTTGCTGTAAAAAAAGCTGAAGAATTTTTATCTCATCTAAAAAATTTTGAGATTTATACTGCATCCCACTTAATGGGTGAGAATGAATGTAAAAAAGTTGGTGTAATGGCAGAAGTTGTATATAAATCAAAAATTCCAAGCAATAGTAAAGACACAAAAAATGCATGCATGGAATTTTTGAAAAAAGGCGTTGATGCAATAATTTTTGTTGGAGGAGATGGAACTGCTAGGGATGTATATAGTGTTGTTGGAAAAAAAATTGCTATTTTGGGCATTCCTGCTGGAGTGAAAATGTATTCTGGTGTTTTTGCTTTCACTCCTTCTGAAGGAGCTGAAATAATGAACAATTTTGAGGGATTTGAAGAAAAGGAAATAATGGATATAGATGAAAACGCTTTTAGGATGGGCAAGTTTAAAGTTTCTTTGATTGGCTATGCAATTGTCCCAAAACATGAGAAAGTTCAGAATAGCAAAGACATTTTACCAAATGAAGGAAAGGAAGAAATTGCAGAATGGTTTATTGATAATATGGATAAAGATACAATTTACATAATTGGAGGAGGAAGCACAACATGGGAAATTAAGAAAGCAATAGGAATAAACGGAAGTTTCCTTGGCATAGATGTCATTCGTGATAAAAAAATTTTATGTATAGATTCAGATGAAAAATGCATATTAAAAAATTTAGAAGGAAAAGCAAAAATTGTCATCACTCCATTAGGAGGACATGGATTTATTTTTGGGAGAGGAAATCAGCCAATAAGCAGTAATGTAATAAAAAAAGTTGGTTTGGAGAATATAATAATTGTTGCAACAAAAGATAAACTTGCCAAGCTCGAAAGTCTTAAAATTGATACTGGGGATGAAGAATTAAATAAAAGATTAAAGGGTTATATAAAAGTAATCACAGGTTATAATGAAAGTAAGATTATGAAAATTATTTGATTCTTCTTTTTATAACATCTGCAAGCCTTCTAATCCCTTCTTCTATCTCATCATCGCGAGCATTTGTAAAATTAAGCCTCATCGTATTGTATCCATCCCCATTTACATAGAATGCTCTTCCATTTATATAAGCAACTTTATAGCTAACAGCTTCTGGGAACATCTCAACTGTATTTATATACTTAGGCAATTCAACCCACAGAAACATGCCGCCCCTCGGGTGCGTCCATTTACAGCCTGGTGGGAAGAATTTTTCTAAAGCGGAAAGCATTATATCTCTTTTTTTCCTATACATTTCAATTATTTTTGGAATTTGTTTGTCTATGTAACCATATTTTATATAATAATATGCTATCAGCTGAGTAAATGTGGAGGTGCATAAATCCATTGATTGTTTTGCTATCATCATTTTCTTTGCAATTTCAGTGGGAGCTGCAACATAGGCAAGCCTTAAGCCTGGCGATAAAATTTTTGAAAAAGTAGCCATGTAAATAACATGTTCATTGTCATTAAATGCCTTTATTGGTTTTATTGCATTTCCTTCGAACCTGAGTTTTCCATAGGGGTCGTCTTCCAAAATTAAAATATCATGCTCTTTTGCTATTTCCAGCATTTTTTTTCTTCGCTCTTCGCTCATTTCAACTCCAGCAGGATTCTGAAACGTTGGTATTGTATAAATCAATTTTATTCTCTTTCCATCTTTTTCAATCTCATTTATCTTTTCTTCAAGCAAATCAACTCTCATGCCATTATCATCTAATGGAATACCAATAAGATTAGCTCTATATGCAAGGAATGCATTTATTCCCCCAAGATATGTTGGCAAGCCTACGATAATTACATCGCCTTCATTTATGAATATCTTGCCAATAATATCCAATGCCTGCTGGGAGCCAGATGTTACTAAAATATCATCCATGCTTACATCAATTCCATCTTTTCCAACAAAATCTGCAAGTTGTTTTCTAAATTCCTTCAAGCCAGGGGTTGGACCATATTGAAGAGCTCTACTTCCTTCATTTTTTAAAATCATGCTAACTATTTCATTTATTTGATCAATAGGAAATGCATCTGGATTTGGTAAACCACCTGCAAAGGATATTACATCAGGTTGTTGAGAAAGTTCGAGTAATTCTCTTATCTCTGATGAACGCATTTTTTTAGCATTATCAGAATAAAGCTTTTCATAATCCATGCAAGTAAATGCATTTTAATTAATATCTATTTTCTGATGAATGATAACAAGTGTCATGCAAATTATTTTAACTACAAGGAATTCACTAAGAAATGCTTGCATCATTGCTAATATTCGTGGTATCATTCTTTGCATTAGTATATTCAACAGAGTTTTTTGTTAAAGGTATAGAAGGTTTAAGAGCGAAATATGGAATAAGTCTGGCTGTCTCAGGCGCCAGCATCGCCGCCATAGGAAGTAGCATGCCTGAATTTGCCTCTTCGTTATTTTCAGTTTTTGAAAAGCATCCAAAGATAGGAGTTGCAACGATAGTTGGCTCTGCAATTTTCAATATAACAATCATTGTAGGCATATCTGTGATAATCAAAAAAACAAGGATTTCAAAAGAAGTTGTTAATAGAGATGGCTTGTTTTATTTGATAGCCATATTGCTTCTTTTTATTTTTTCTCTTGATGGGAAAATAACAAGATATGAAATGATGATTTTTGTAGCCGCCTATATTCTATATGCAATTTTTTTGATAAAGCATAAAAGAGAAAAGGCAAAAAATGTTGACTGGAAGAAAACTTTGATTTATACTCTATCATCATTGCTTGTAATATTTATTTCAGCCAATTTTTTGATAAAAGAAACCATTAAAATAACCTCTTTGCTGGGAATATCAGAAACTGTATTCTCTTTAATTGTAATAGCAATAGGCACTTCTTTGCCAGATTTATTTACATCTATACATGCCGCCCGCCTTGGGTATGGCGACATGGCTGTATCCAATGCTATTGGTAGCAATACTTTTGATATATTGATTGGGATTGGATTACCTTATTCTCTCATAAAAAGTGTCGAAGTTGCTGGAGCTTTGGATTTCTCTTCATTATTTTTATTTATTTCATATATGATAACATTTTTGATTCTTTACTTTAGAAGAAATATAGGAAAATTTGAGGGCATGCTGCTCATTTCAATTTATGCAATTTTTTTATTTTTTATATTGATGGGTTAATGTTTTAAAATTAGAATTTATATAATCTTGATGGAAAAGCATGATGTTGTCATCATTGGCGGAGGCATAGCTGGCTTAACTCTTGCAAAATTTTTGGCAGAGTATGGCATAGATTTTGTTTTATTGGAAGAGCATAAAGATTTTTTCATGAAAGCATGTGGAGAAGGAATAATTCCATATATGATGGGCTACAATTTTTTTGATTTATATGAAAGCAAGGTTGGAATAGAAAGAATGATAAATGAAGCAATAATATACACAAAATATGGAAATTTAAATCTTCATATTCCTGTTTTAATGACAAATAAAAAAGAAATTGAAGGCGAGATTGCAAAGCAGGCAATAAAAAAAGGAGCAGATATAAGAATGGATGAAAAAGTCAAAAAAATTGAGAAAGGAAGAAATGTTATTATAATGCCTCAAAACATAGAAGCAAAATTGCTTGTAGGAGCAGATGGATTTTTTTCTCAAACAAGAAAATACATTGGAATAAACCAGCCAAAATATGCAATTGCTGTTGAAGGATTGAGCGATGACATTAACCTTGATGAAAATAAAATACATGTTGAATTTAAAAAAGATGTAGTAAGATATGGCTATTCATGGTTTTTTCCTAAAAAGAAAGTATGGAATATTGGAATTGGTTCTTTTGACCCAAAAGAATTTAAAAAATCTTTTGAAAAATTTAAGAAGAATTATGCAGTTAATAGATGGAAAGCTGGCTACGTTCCAATTTCAAAGCCTTTAAAAGCACATGGAAAAAATGCAATATTGGTAGGAGATGCAGCTTCCCAAACAAATGCAAGTATTGGAGCTGGAAACATGTCATCAATAATATGTGCAAATATAGCTGCAAAAGTAATTAAAAATTTTTCAAATAAAAATTTTTTTGACATTGATTTGGCTGAATATGAAAAGGCATTGAAAAAAATAAGGAAAACATTAAGTTATGAATATAATTTTACATTCATCTTCCATAAAATTATAAGAAGCGAGTATATTCAATATAAAATACTAAAAAAAGTTGTTAAAGAAACATCAGAATATTATAAAAAATTGGAAAAGAAGTTGTAAGAAAAATAGTTGTTTGTTTTAGTTTAAAAAATTATCTCTTTTCAAAGAGTATAATTTAGCATTTTTATTGCTTTTCCCGAACAATTTTGTTCTACCATAACAATAAGATTTTATATTATATTTGCATTATTACACAATGGTTAAATATAGCACAATTTCCCTTACAAAGGAGCTTTATGATGTTTTGCAGAATACAATAGACAAAAATCCCCAATTTGGCT
Source organism: uncultured Thermoplasmatales archaeon (assembly GCA_964646055.1). Classification (GTDB taxonomy): domain Archaea; phylum Thermoplasmatota; class E2; order UBA202; family JdFR-43; genus JAGGXW01. The sequence goes on from CAZYCK010000082.1 coordinate 4,540, forward strand.
ACAATAGTGTTGCAGATTTCTGTAAAGAAGCAATAAGATTACATGTTCAGGAAATAAAAAGGGAAATAAGAGAGGATTTCTGGAGGAAACTTGATGTTAAGGATTTGCTAAAAAAAATTGACATGGCTGCTGCCTGCGACGGCAGCGTTTATGAGAGGGCATTCCGAAACATAAAAGATATGGCATTTATATTATCAAAAGATTTTAAAATAAGGAATGTAAATGATTCTTTTGTTTCCCTACTTGGTTATGAAAGAGAAGAAATATTCGATTTTCCAATAAAAAATCTCATTGAAAAAGGAGAGGATTTCATAAAAGAATTGAAAAAAGAAAGATATGTAAGAGATTTTGAAACAAGAATAAAAAGGAAAGATGGTAAAAAACTTGATATTCTTATAACATCTAATGGAATGAAAGAAGACTATTTTGGAGTTGCAAAAGATATAACAGTAAAGAAAATTGTGGAAGATAGGAATAAGAAATT
>CAZYCK010000083.1:0-4983 GCA_964646055.1 uncultured Thermoplasmatales archaeon
CTCTTTATGTTTCTTGTGTACTTGAGTTGTGCCATTTTGTTTTTATAAAATTTTATATTCACCATTTTCTCGCTTCCATATATATGGCTAACGTTGTTGTTTTTTGCATAATTTATTAATTTGTCTCCTATTTCTTTTTTAATTGCATTTAATTCTTCAATTTTTCTCTCAATTTCCCAATATTTATTTACAAGGTTAAATCCTTCTTCATTTGAAATTTCTTCTGCCTTCATTTCCTCTATTTCATAGAGGTGTCTAAAAAGAGGGCATATTGGTTGATAGCTGCAATAATTGCACAATGTTCCCTCTTTTAAAGGAAAATCATTATTCTTTATAGCATTTTCAATTTTTTTTATTTTGCTTTCAACATCTTTTCTAACATCTTCATAGCTTTTCCTTTTTATTCTTATTTCTTTATTAAAAGCAAGAAAATGCCATACAAGCTCTATTTCTTCCACACCATATAAATGCTGTAATGCAATGGCATATATTGCAAGTTGTGTTTCATCAAATTCTCTTTTTGAAGGAAAATATAAGCTTGTTTTATAGTCATGGACTTCATATATTCCTTCTTTTTCTGTTATTCTGTCAATTATTCCATTTATCCAATATTTTTCATTGAGAGGGAAAAATATTCTTTTTTCTAAAGCAATTGTCCTTCCTTCATCAAAAGGCTTGTATGTATTGTAATAATCTCTTATATACATCTCCCCCATCTTCCTATAATTTTCTACATCATATTCTTTCACAACAAAAATGTTGCCTTTCATTTCCTTTTTCCATCTTTTATTATAAAATTCAATCAATTCTTCAATGCTGTCCAATTTTGCGTATAACTTATCTCTATACAATTTTTCCAATGCTTCATGAACTCTACTTCCCATAAAAGCTTCTATATTCCTTCTCAATGGCTTTACTTTATCAATATATGCAAGTTTAAATTTAAAAGGGCAGTTTTCAAATGCTGATATTGAGGAATATGAATATATCATAATGTTAAAGCCTTAATGACTTTTTAATTTTAATCCATTAAATATTTTTTTGCCAGTCCAATCAAAGATGGTTTTCTAATAAGTTTTTTAATGAGGAAGCGATATTTTGCCTGCGTTAGCTCATAAATGTCTTCTCCTTGCAAAATATCTGCAAGCAATTCAAAATCTTTGTCCTCCAATTTTTCTAAAAATCTTCTCAACTTCATCAGCTTTTTTGTCTTCTCCCCATATTCCTCATCCCATTTCTTTTCATATTCCATCAATCTTTCTTTTGATGTATTTCCCTCTTTGAGAGCTTTTTCTGCAACATCTGATGCAATAATTGAAGAATGCATAGCCCTTAATATACCCCCTCCATGTATTGGATTAACAAGCTGGGCAGCATCTCCAACTAACATAATACCATCGGCAACCATGCCCGTAAAATGGGCAACAGGGACGCCGCCGCCGTTTATCTCTATAGGTTGTGCCTCCTTGAAAAATTCTGGATGCTCTTTTATAAATTTCTTCAAATATTCATAAGAACGCATTTTTGCAGCCTTTTCTAAAATGCCCAAGCCAACATTTGCAGAGAATGCCTTTGGAAATATCCATGCATAGCCTAAGGGAGCGACATCTCTACCAAAGAATAAATGTATGTATTTTTCATCTGCATTAACGCCTGCCATTTCAAATTGAATACCAGAGTGATAATCTGTTATTCTATTGACAGTTTTCAGTCCCGCCCATTTGCCAACTTTGCTTTCCACTCCATCTGCTCCTATTACAATCTTTGCTTTTATTTCTTGCTTCCCATTTATGCCATCAATGCTTACAATCCATGAATTGCCTTCTTTTCTCATCTTTGTTGCTTGGGTTTTAATCATATATTTTGCTCCAGATTTTATTGCCTGAGATGCCAAATCTTTTTCAAAAACTTTTCTTTCCAAAATGTAGCCATCCATTTCAGCTCCTTCCATGACAACTTTCTTTCCAGAAGGAGCATAGAGCATCGCTCCTTTTATTTTTCCAGATATTCCGAGGGGATGTATTTTTATTCCAAGTTTCTCGAGCCCTTGTTTTGTTATCCCTTCAGCGCATCTTTTTGGAGCACCTATTTCCTGCCTTTTTTCTACAACCATGACTTCAAAGCCACGGGATGACATTTCCTTAGCCATTGTGCTGCCAGCTGGCCCAGCCCCAACAATTAAGCAATCTATCATTTTATCCCTCCAACGCCTCCAATGCCCCAACAGGGCAAAACTTTACACATAAATTACAATCTATGCATTTATCATTTATAACAATCCTTGTCTCATCCAACGACATAGCATCAACGGGGCATACACCGACGCAACCGCCGCAATAAATACATTTATGCAAATCAACTTGTATATTCATAAGGAAAATACATCAGGAGATATTTTATTATTTTGTTTTGTTAGTTTCATCAAAAAAAATTTAAAAGGTTTCATATTCTAAGTTGTTTGTTATAGAAAGTTTTAAATTAACAATATAATTTCAACCTCAAAAAAATTGGGGGCGGAAGATGAAGATATTAGGAAAACACATAATAGCCGAGCTGTATGGCGTTGATAAGAACCTAATTTCTAAAGAGAAGGAAGTAAAGGAAATAATGGAAAAAGTGATACAAGAAGCAAATATAACAGTTATTGACACTCTATGGAAGCAATTCAATCCCCATGGTGTTACAGGCATTGCTTTGGTTGCAGAATCACACATATCCATTCATACATGGCCTGAGTATGAATTGGTGAACTTAGATATATTCACATGCGGTGACCCAAAACAGGCAGACGATGCTTTTCAATCATTTATAAAATATTTCAAGCCAAAATATTACCGCCACTACATGCTCGACAGAGGATAGCATAAGCAAAGAAAAATAAATGCCCTTGCATAGCCGCAGCTATTTTGAAGTATCTCTTTTTCTGTGACAAGAGAAATATTTATATATAAAATTCTGATAATTCTAATAAAAAATAGAATGTGATTGTATGGATATTGAAAAATATCTTAGAGAATTTGCAAGAAAGTGGGGGCTTGGAGATGGATGTGCAAGCATTTATTCGTCATTAGTGGTAAATGGAAAACCTATGAGTATAAGAGAAATAGTTGAAAAGACAGGCTATGCATATTCTTCCGTAGCAAATTACTTAAATACATTATTGAAAGAACATTTAGTTGAAAAAATAAGGCATCAGGGGAAAAATATTTACAGGGCGAATTTTAATTTTGTTGAAATAATAAAAAATGAAAGAAGGGAATTGCTGAACAACATAATAATTCCAATAAAAAGAGAGATAAACAGCACAAAAATAAAAGATGATTATTTAAATGAATTGAAACACATGGCAGATGAAGCCGAAAAATATCTTAGAAAATTAGTAGAAGAAGATGAATCAAAATGAAAATATTGCTAATTTCTCCGCCAACAAAAAGCGTTGTAAAGGAAGTGCTCTCGACGACTGCGCCGCCGTCTGGCTTGGCTTATCTGGCGTCGATGGTGAAAGAAGAACATGATGTAAAAATTGTTGATTCTTTGATTGAAAATTTGAATTTTGAAAAGGTTGAGCAAATAATTAGAAAGTTTTACCCTGACTTGGTTGGGATAACTGCAACAACGAGCATGATGCCGGATGCATATAAAATCGCAAGGATTGCAAAGAACATTGATAAAAATATTAAGGTAGCAATTGGTGGACCCCATGTTACATTTTTACCTGAAAAAACTATCGAAGAATGCCCGTGTATAGATTTTGTTGTTCGGGGGGAAGGAGAGATTACATTTAAGGAGCTTGTGGATTACATGGTAGGGAGCAAAAATGCAAAAGAGATAAAAGGGCTTACTTATAAACAAAATGGGAGCATTAGAAGTAATCCTCCAAGAGAGCTTATAAAAAATTTGGACAGCATTCCTTTGCCTTCCTATGATTTGCTTCCAATGGATAAATATAATGCTGATGGGATAAAATTTGGAACAATAATGACTTCGCGGGGCTGTCCTTTCAACTGTATTTTTTGTTCTTCTTCTTTACAATTTGGGAAGAGATGGAGAGCACATAGCGTTGATAGAGTAATGAAAGAAATAAATATATTGCACAATGAATATGGAATAAGAGAAATTGAATTTTTGGACGACACATTCACATTGAATAAAAAAAGAGCAATTTTGATTGCAGAAAATATCAAAAAAGAAGGCATGGATATAAGATGGACTGCTTCATCACGTGTAAATACATTTTCTAAAGAAGTGGCTAAATCAATGAAAAAAGGTGGCTGTCATACAGTATATTTTGGAATAGAATCTGGCTCTCAAAAAACTCTTGATTTTATTGGAAAGGGGATAACATTACAACAATCATTGAAGGCAGTGAAAGATGCCCATGATGCAGATTTAATTAGCCTTGGCTCATTTATAATAGGATTTCCAGATGAAAGTAGAAACGATGTTAAAAATACAATAAAATTTTCGAAAAAGGTTGGTGTAAATCTTGCCCAATTTACAGTTGCAACTCCTTATCCAGGAACAAGGCTTTGGAATATTGCATTGAAAAGAAATTTGATAACAAGTTTTGATTGGAGAAAATATACAACTCTAACGCCAATTATGAAACTTAAAGATTTTACATTAGAGCAAATAATGAAATGGCTTCGCAAGGCTTATGCATCCTTTTATCTCCGACCAAAATTCTTTTTATGGGATATTGTGCAAAACCATGGATTTATAATTAAGAAAGTGATAAATAATATTGGAAGTTTGATTGGAACAATTAAAGTAGATTAGAATGATTAAGAAAATTTTGATTCCAACAGATGGCTACGGCTTGGAGGAGCACGTTATAAGATATTCTGCAAAAGCATTTCCTTCGGCAGAATTTTATGTTATTAGCGTTGTAAATACTTACGAAACTGGAGTTAATATGAATGATTTGTTGCATAAGGAAATGAAAACATGTGCGAGAAATGCAATTGAAAGAGCAGAAGAAAT
>CAZYCK010000084.1:0-4947 GCA_964646055.1 uncultured Thermoplasmatales archaeon
ATACCATCTACTTTTATAGGAGCTCCAGAAGAAGATACTGCCTTGGCTGTTCTTCCAGCTCACTCAATGTTAATGGAAGGAAAAGGATATGATGCCGTAGCCATTTCAGCAAAATCAAGTTATCTTGCAATAATTGCTTCATTTGCTTTTCTCTTGCCTTATAAATTTTTGATTGGCTCTCCTATCCATTTTTATAATATATTGAAGGAAATAATGCCATGGATTTTAATCTCAATTTCATTAATTATAATCCTCACATCAGACAAAATAAAAGAAGCCATGTTAATTTATTTTCTTTCAGGCATCTTTGGAATAGTAATAATAAATAATCCCATAGCCATATTTCCAGCTCTTGCAGGCTTATTTGGTGCATCAACCATAATCTTGTCAAAGAAAGAAGAAATGCCAGAACAAATTGTAGAGGAAAAGGAACATAAAATAAAATTAAAAGATATTGCCAGTGGCTCCATGGCGGGCGGCTTGGTCGCCATCCTGCCAGGCGTTACATCTGCCATTGCAACAACTATTGCTCTTGTTATGAGAAAGGATAGAGGCAGAGAGAATGCCATAGCCATTTTATCCGCTGCAAATACAGCAACAAATTTTTTTGTTTTAACTGCTTTATTCATAATAATGAAGGCGAGAAGTGGATTCGCTATCGTGATATCTAATATTCTTCCAATATATGAATGGAATAACATTCTTGCTCCTCCCATGCTATTTTTATTTCTTTCTTCAATAATAATTTCAGCAACTCTTTCATTTTATCTAACAAAATTTATTGGAAAATCGATTGCAAAGAATATATCAAAGATTTCTTACCCTCTTACCTTAAAAATTTCATTGGCAATAATGGTGGCGATGGTAATAATATTTTCAGGACTTATGGGGCTTCTGATTTTCATTGTAGCAACTTTCATAGGTTTATTTGGATTGCAACTTGGAGTAAGGAGAAGTAATTTTATGGCTATCTTATTGCTTCCTTTGATAATAAATGGATTATTGCCATAGATGCTGGTGCAATTTTGTCTTTCTTTTTTATTTTTACAGAGACAATGAAATTATTTTTGGCTTTTGGTAAAAATAGGCGAAATATGAAAACAACGCGTTTTTCTACTCTTTCTCAGGTTATTGTCAGCGAAGAAGCCATCTCAAATCCAAAAATTTTTATTCATACTGAATTTATTCACCTAATGATAAAAGCTTATATCCTCATATTGACGTATGTCGGCAATCTGAAAAGTGTATTGAATGAGATGAAGAATCTTAAAAATGTGGAAAGCATTGCTGTTATAGCCGGAGATTATGATATAGTTGTTAAAGCAAATGTAAATAATCTCGAAGAATTAATGGAACTTACAGATAAAATACATGCAATAAAGGGTGTAAAAAGGACAAATACACAGGTCATAGAAAAAGAGATTGAAATATGATAAAAATTAGAAAAAAATATTTATTTTATACCATCGCAACAATATCATCGATTATAGCAGCTGCTGTCATATCTATTGATACATACATATCAAATGTTTTAATAAACAATCCATGGATTTTGTGCCTTTCTGCTTTTCTCGCTGGAACAGTTATAACATTTCTTATCAGCTTAATTCTGTCAGTTCCCATTAAAGGAAAAGTTGTTGGTTCTCTTATAGACCCTTCTTTCAAAGGATTGAGGCTTTTAAAAAAAGAAGAAATTAAATATCACATAATAGCTGGTATGGGAAATTCGATAACAACTTTTGCATATTTTTATATTATTTGGCTTTATAAAGATCCTTCTGCAATTTTATCTTTTTATCAAATTGTTATTCTCTATCTTCTCATAATAGAATGGGTGGCGGAGAAGAATGCGCCGACGCTGGCAGAGGTGGAATCTTCAACCATAGTTGCATTTGGCGCCGTGCTTGCTTCCTTATCTTTACATGGGCAATTGAATTTGCTTGGACTTGCTGTTGTATTTCTCATATTAAATCCTTCATGGGCTATCTTTTCCATATATCAGAGAAAATTGAAGATAATGAAAATTAATGATTCTTACAATGATTCAATAAATATAAGGTTCTGGAATCTCATTTTTACGACTATTTTTACACTAATTTTAATAGAGCTTCTTGATATTTTTATGAAAACAAACTATTTGCTTCAATCAATTAAGGCAATTCATTATTGGGATTGGCTATTTCTCTCAATGGGAGTGACTTTCTTTTCATATATATTATATATAAGAGCTCTCGGCTTAGGAAAAGCAAGCGTAACCCAGGCTGTTACAGCTTCAAAAATAATATTTATCATTCCTTTTTCTCTTATCCTTGCTCCTGTAATAAAAATTGTTGTATTTGAATCGCCTCTTCATGCTTTGATAAAAATAATTGGGATGGCTTTGGTTGTTATGGGAGTTATTTCATTTGCTCTCACAGAAGTTAAAGGATACATATTCATTAATGCAAGAAGTGGATATAAAGTAGAAGAGATTTTAGAAAAAATATGGAAAATAAAAGGAATAACAAATGTTGCAGCAGTAGCAGGAAGTTATGATATAATTGCTAAAGCAAGAATAAGAACTTTGGGCAAGGGGTATGAAAGAATAATAAGATTATTGGAAGATATAAATGAAATAAGTAGTTTTAAATGGCAATCAATATTAAAGGAGTGGGAGGAAATATGAAGATTGGTATTATAGGAGGGACAGGATTTTACGAAATTGCTGGAGAAAAAATAGAAATTAGCACAGATTATGGAAAAGTTGAAACAATTCATTTTAAGAAAAGTAATAGGGACATATTTTTTATATCACGCCATGGAAAAAATCATCATATACCAGCTCATAAAGTAAATTATCATGGGAATGTGCAAGCAATGAAAAAAATTGGTATAGATGCAGTTATAGGAATAAGTACAGTTGGAAGCATGAAAAAAGAAATAAAGCCTGGCAGCATTTTTATTCCAAATGATTTCATTGATTTTACTAAAAGGAAAACAACATTCTTTGATAAAGAAACAATTCATATTGATTTAAGCGAGCCTTTCTGCCCCATCATAAGAAAAATTTTGCTTGAAGAGGCAGAAAAATATGGATTGACAAACGAAGGAATATATGTCACAACAGAAGGCCCTCATCTTGAAACAAAAGCACAGATAGCAATGTTAAAAAATTTTGGAGATGTTGTTGGCATGACTTTAGTTCCAGAAGCTATACTGGCAAGAGAAATGGGGCTATGTTATGCTTCTATATGCCTTGTTTCAAATTATGCTGCTGGTCTGCAAGAAAGATTAAGTATAAAAGAAATAAAGGACATGTATAAAGTCAAAAAGCCAGTCATAAAAAAAATTATTGATGGAGCAATTAAAAAAATACCTAAAGATAGAGATTGCAGATGTAAATACGCTGCCAAGGAAGGAAAAATGTAATTTATACAAAGAAGAATATCATTGGTATCGTAAGGAAAATTATAGCTATTATGCCCGCCGCCACGCCGCCCTTCCCAAGGCGATATTCTTTTGGTAAAATTCTTTGGCTCATGTAAATTGCTCCTATCCCATAGATTATGACTCCAACTACGCCTATGAAAAGAAGGGTTATGCTCAAAATTAGAATAATGGATACACCAGATATCGCCAATGGTATGCCTGTGGCAAGTAAATAAATGACTAAGTATATCATGAATTTTTTGTATGGCATTTCTCTTACTGCCCGAATAACTCCTTTACTTGTTTCATAAAGCATTCTTGCAGCAGCTTCAAAACCTGCATATACTGTTCCAAATATCGCAAAAAATACACTTATTTGATACAGTGGCTCAAGCCATGGAGAAATATTTGAAAATATTATGGCTTGTTCCCTTAATAAATTTATATCTGATGGAAGTAAATGTCTCGCTCCCAATAAATATGTTCCAGCCAGCATATATGCTGCAGATACTATTGCAACAATTACAAATGCAATTGAAATATCTATTAACATTGGTTTTAACAATAGATGAGCTTTTTTGATTTCTTTTTTGCTACTAGGTAAATAATTTATTTTACTTTCTTTTTTAAAAGCACTAAATAGCTGTTGAGAATAGCTATCAGGGTTTTCTTGATTTTTGAAAATCCCCCATCTTTTTACTTTTATCCATCCCGAATATCCAACCAACATTACCAATGAAACTGTAAGGGTTCCAAGATAACCGAGCATTATCAGAGGTATTGGCTTCTGTGTTACGGTTGGAAAATTTTCAACAACCCATTGCGGATATTTTTGGGGGGCATCTCCTATCATGAAAAAATGTGGAAAAATTTGGAGAATATCTGGCTTTATCACTATTACAGATATTACTGCACCAATAGCAAGGACAGCTACAAAAAATGCTTGCGTATATTCCACAATTCTATATTTTCCAATAATTACAAGTAAAGCCGCAAATAAAGAAAATGAAATTCCCCATGCAAGATAATTGCCGTATCCAAAAATCCATTCTAAAGAGCGACCAAGCGTTGTTACTATAGCTGCTGCAAATAATGGAACAAATATCAAGACAATTATTATAAAAAGCCAATTCAAGTAGCCTTTCTTTACTGCAAAAATATCCATCATATCTATTCCAGATAATAACGTAAACCTAGCTGCAATATAAGCTATTATATAAGAACCTATGCTCAAAGTAATCAACCAAAGCAATCTGAAGCCGCCCCATGCCCCTATTTGCGGCCCCAATATAAGTTGCCCTTGTCCTATTGTCCCAGAAGCTATTATTGCTCCCGGACCAAAAAAAGCAATGTATTTAATATACTTACTTAACGAAGGTTTTTCTTTTAAAACAGCATCAGGCTCCGGAAAGTTTATATTATTTTTCATGTAATTGCCTCCTTTATTTTAAGTGAATTCCAGTAATTCATTAGCATGTGAATAAAAAGAGTTTTTTAACAATTACTAATTTTCTAACACCATGTCCAAAAATTATTTAA
>CAZYCK010000085.1:0-4896 GCA_964646055.1 uncultured Thermoplasmatales archaeon
TTTTTGGGATGAAGCACTTTTTCTTTTGAAGAAAAAGGGCTCAACCCATTTCTTTCCATAGCGGGCTATTCCATACATCATATAATTTTTCTTTTTCCAAATCAATATATTTTTTTCTATCATATATTAAAAGATTATTGCCTTCCACCACTCCAATTTTATGTAATGAAATGTCATCAAATATTTCTTTGAATTGCTCTTCTTTATTTCTTTCAATTTCAACGACCCACCTCGTATTGCTTTCTGAAAATAATTTGAAATCTGTTCTCAGCTTGCCAATTGAATCAATGTCAATTTTTGCCCCTTTTCCACCTATCACCATTTCTGCTAATGTTATTGCTAACCCGCCATTTGAAATATCGTGGGATGATATAACAATACCATTTTCTATTGATTTTATTAGTGCATCCATGCTTTTTTTAAGAGTGCTAATGCTTGTCCTTGGAACAAAACCCCATTTTATATTCATAGTCCTATAATATTCACTTCCTCCCATTTCTCTTTTTGTTTCTCCAATAAGATAAATTGGATTTCCTTCCTTTTTGAAATTTACTGTCGGAACTTTTCTTACATCATTTACAATCCCTATTGCCATTATGGTCGGCGTAGGAGGTATTGCTCCAGCATGTCCTTCATTATAAAAGCTTACATTTCCAGATATAAAAGGAATACCAAGTTTTGAAACCATATCATGCATCGCTTTTGTGCTTTCATAAAATTCTCCCATTCTTTCTTCCTTTTCAGGGTTTCCAAAATTGAGGCAGTCAAGGAATGAACTTATTCTTGCTCCCACGCTTGTTAGATTCCTGCATGCTTCATCTATAGCAGAGGCGGTTCCCCAGTAGGGGCTTATATTCGTATAATATGGATTTATATCTGATGTTATTGCAATGCCTTTAAAGGATTCCCTTATTGGCTTTATTACGGCCGCATCACTATGAGTCTGCATTTCCAATCCATGAAGAGGTTTCAAAACAGTTGCTCCTTTAACTTCATAATCATACTGCCTTATAACCCATTCTCTGCTCGAAACATTCAATGACGAAAGAATCTTAAGCAAAATTTTTTCCATGTCAGGCATATCAAAATCTTTTTCATATTCCATTGCTTCTTTCTTTTTCCATTTTCTTTTATACTCAATCTCAGAAGTCTGAAAGTCAAGTTCAACATCTCCAACTGTCTGCCCTTTATAATAAACCCTTATGTAAGGCTCTTCTATAACCTTTCCAATAATAACAGCTTCAACATCCCATGAAGAAAAAATATCCAGAACGGCATCAGCATTGCTTTCTTTGACAGAAAGAAGCATTCTTTCCTGTGATTCAGAAATCCATATTTCCCACGGCTTCATGCCACCTTCTCTTAATGGAACTTTATCGAGCCATATCTCCGCCCCTTTGCCGCCTGCATGCGCCATCTCGCTGGCGGCACAGGAAAGCCCGCCGCCGCCCATATCTTTCATCCCTTCTATGTAGCCTTTTTCATTGCATTCAAGGACAGCATGTATGAGAGGCTCTTTTGTTATGGGGTCACCGAGCTGGACAGCAGTCATTGATTTCTCTTCTGATTCTTCCCTAAGCTCTTCTGATGCAAAAGTCACGCCGTGTATTCCATCTCTCCCTGTTTTCCCACCTGCATATATTAAAAATTCTCCTGAATTTTTTACCCTGCTTCTAACAAGCTTATCTTTTTTTACTATTCCGATGCATCCGACATTTACGAGGCAATTTCCTGTATAGTTAGGGTGAAAATAAAGACTTCCTGCAACTGTTGGAATGCCTACTCTATTTCCGTAATCGCTTATTCCCTCAACAACTCTTTTGAATATGTATCGGGGATGCTTTATTCCTTTAGGAAGTTTTTCATAAGGAAAATCCAAATTTCCGAAGAAAAGAGGGTCAATCAAAGCTATTGGTTTTGCTCCCATACAAAGAACATCTCTTATTATACCTCCTATGCCAGTGGCAGCCCCTCCATAAGGTTCGATTGCAGAAGGATGGTTATGACTTTCTAAAGCTGCAACATAATAATGATTTTCATCAAATTCAACAACACCTGCATCCTCCCTTGCAACAATTTTATCCTTTCCTATTCCATATAAAAATTTTCTTAACAATGGCTTTGATGATTTATATCCACAGTGCTCACTCCATGCATGTGCTATTGCTTGCAATTCTAAATCAGTTGGTAATCTTTTACAACTTTTAAAATAATCTTTTATCTTATTCATTTCATATAAATTCAATGCTAAGCCCATGTTTTTGCTTATTTCTATAAGCTCTTTATCTGTAGCAGAAAAAATATCAATTCTATAAACATAGCCATCTTTTTGAAACAAACGTTCAATCATTTTCCATCTTCACTATTTCAATATTATAATCATTTATTACAGGATTGGAAAGTAATCTCCTGCACATCAATTCCGCTCTTTCCATAGCTTTTTTTTCATCATTTTCATTTACAACAATTTCAAAAATTTTTGATGTTTTTACACTAACAACTTCTTTAAAATGGAGCAAATTCAAAGCTTTTGTTATATTTTTTCCTTCTGGATCAACAATACCTTTTTTAAGCTTGACTTCAATCCTTGCTTTCAACATTAGCTCAACACTCCTTTATAATGGCAAACAGGGCATTCATAAGTAAGAGGCCTTTCTCCTGTGTCAAATATTTCAAATTCGTTGTGGCATTTCTCACATAAAATATTTATTTTCTTTCCTTTTACATTTTTTCCCCTTAAAACACCTTCCATTCCGCAATTTGGGCATTTGTATCTAAGAGGCCTAACACCTGTATCTTTTATTGTAAACGTTGTTTTACAATTACTGCATACAACTTTTTTAATTGCTTCAGTAACAATTTTAACTTCTTTTTCTTCATGTGGCTGAGATAGATAAAAAATTATCTCTATTGCGATAAATACCAAATATAAAACAATTCCAATTATGCTCCATGTTTTTAGTGATAAATACATGTTATATTTTAAAGAAGATTCATTTACAGCGGCTATTATAAGCCATATAAAATATAACAACGAAGCCATGAACATTGTTTTTGATATAATTTTTTTTTCCATCTTAAGGAGTTATTATTTGTTTATATATAAACTTTTACAAGAATTTTTTTATCTCAGCCCTACTAAACATGCTGAATGAAAGCAATCTTTTAAATGCGTGATAGAATGATAAAATTGCAAATAAAAGTAAAATGATAGATACATATATGTAAAAAAATGATATCATCGCAATTATCCATGAAGCAAGAGAAAATAGGAATGCATATAGAAAATATTTTGCTCTTTTATTTTTCTTTATACCAATTCCAATCAAAATCCCAGAATATGAAGTTAGCAGTATTACAGCTATTGGAATAATTATTGCAAGCATGTTGTAGCCATTAAGGTTTATACTCCTTATAAAAATAGGAGCAAAAGATGAAGCAAAACCTGAGCCGAGAGAGGCTCCATATAAAGGCAATCCTTCGCCACTAAAAAAATGGAGATTTAAAACCACTAATTTCGAAATTTGTTCCAAAAATGAAAATAATATAGATAAAAAAATAATAACATTCAGTCCTATAGTTTTCATGCAGGGAAAGCAAAAGGAAGATAGCTCAAGAATGTATATGAATAGCCCCATTATAATGCCTATGATAAATGAAAAATAAACAACTTTTTCTTTAACCTTCCCTTCATATCCATAAGCAAATCCATATACTGCAAAGATAGCAGGTATGATGCCGAGAGGCAGCAATAATGAACCAAATCCCATAAAAATAAACACAAATAGTATTTATTTAATTTGCATTTTATTTCATGCTTGTCATTGGAGCTGGAAAGATGGGAAGGGCAATATTTTATGATTTAATAAATAATGGAATGGAAGCCAGGATATGTGATTACAGGCATGCAAATCTTCCAAACTTCTTTGAATTGGATGTAAAAAATGATGACGAAGTAAAAAAACAAATGAAGGGGGAAAACGTTGTCATAAGTGCAATCCCATATAACTTTAATTACAAGCTTGCAAAAATTGCTCTAAAAACAAAGACAAATTTTATTGACCTTGGTGGAAATACCAGCATTGTTGAAAAAGAATTGAAACTACATGAAAAGGCAAAGAAGGCAAAAATAACAATAATTCCAGACTGCGGGCTGGCGCCTGGCATGATGAATATTGTGGCTGGCTGGCTATGGAATGAAGGGGCAAAAAAGATTCATATAAGAGTTGGAGGATTGCCATTACATCCTGAGCCACCTTTAAATTATGCTCTTCTTTTTTCTGTTCACGGGCTGATAAATGAATATATAGAGAAAGCCATTGTAGTTAAAAATGGAAAAATTTTGGAAGTTGATTCTCTAACTGGCTTGGAAGAAATTGAATTTGATGGAAGAAATTTTGAAGCTTTTTATACTCATGGTGGAACATCTACGCTTCCAAAAACTTTGAATGGAATAAAAGAATTGGATTATAAAACCATAAGGTATAAGGGACATGCAGAAAAAATTTTGTTTTTAAAACAACTTGGATTTTTTGATGGAAAAGCAAGGCGTTTTACTGAAAAATTGCTGGAAAGGCATCTCCAAAAAAATGTAAAAGACATGGTTATTGCAAGAGTTTATTCAGATGTTGCGTCGATGGAAATGAAAGATTATCATGACGGTATGTTTTCAGCAATGGCAAGAACAACAGGTTTTTCAACGGCGATAATAGCAAAAATGATTGCTGAGGGTAAAATAAAAGAAGGAGCATATCCTCCTGAGCTTGCTATAGATTTTAATGAATATATGAAAGAATTGAGAAAAAGAAACATAAAATGGAAAATAAATGAATAAAACCCGCTATAGACAAATTTATTTATTATCGTTTCAATAGCATTATGAATGGCTTGCCGGAG
>CAZYCK010000086.1:0-4890 GCA_964646055.1 uncultured Thermoplasmatales archaeon
TCAAATATCCTCTCCAATAACTTTTAAACTCCTTGAAAAAAAATTTGAACTCGGTATACTAATGTATCAGAAGGAGTTTGCCGAAAGACTTGTAGCGAAAGCTGGAAACAAAAATTATTCAAGGCTATCTGTAATGGCATATTATAAGGCAGACTGGAAAATTTTGGAGGAGGTGCCGCCGCACGCCTTCCGTCCTATTCCTAAAATTGCTTCATGTATTGTGAGTGTAAAACCCATAGGGAAAAGATTTGATGTAGATGAGAAAGCATTTGCCATGGTGGTTGGCTCTCTATTTAAGCATAGAAGAAAAAAAATAAAAAATGCTTTAAAGTTAGAAGGTTTGGTGGATGTGGAAATGCCGTTTGGTGACATGCGTGTTGAAAGGCTTAAACCAGAGGAAATAGCTTATCTTGTGAATTTTTTGGTGGAAAATGGATTTTGATGTTGATGCTATATTAATAAAAAATGCAACCATGCCATTCATAGATGAAAATTTTTTTTATTTCACTCATTTAAACGGTGTATGGGAGGAAAGCATTGCTCTTGTGGTAGATGATAAAATTGAGATAATAGCCCCTTTGCTTGAAAAAAGAGAGGGAATACATGTTTTTAAGAGCAGGAAAGAAAGGGATGATATTTTAATAGAATTGACAAAAAATATGAATAAAATTGGTATAAATGGAAATGGACTAATTTATAAAGATTACATCCATCTAAAAAAAATTTTTGGAAAAAAGTTGATAGACGTGAGCAAACAACTGGAAATGATGAGGGCAGTAAAAAGCAGATGGGAAATAAAACAAATAAAGAAAGCATCAGAAATTGCTAATAAAATAGTGAATAAAATTGAATACAAAGAAAAAAATGAATTGGAGCTTGCAGAAGAAATAGATTGCATGATAAGAAAAAATAATGCAATGCCATCTTTTGATACAATTGTTGCATTTGGAAAAAATTCTTCATATCCTCACCATTTGCCAACAAAAAAGAAATTCTCATATCCAGCATTAATTGATATGGGAGCGAGATATAACGGCTATTGCTCAGACATAACAAGAACATTTATCGAAAAAAGGAATAAGGCATATGAAGTCATTGAAGAAGCATTATATCTTGCGATAGATTCAATAAAAGATGGTATAAAAGCAATGGGCGTCTACAACAAAGTGGATAAATTTCTTAAAAAGAATAGAATAAAAATGATACATGCATTGGGTCATTCAATTGGTATAAAAGTTCATGATGGTTTGGCAATAAACAAAAAAGCAAATTTTGAATTTAAGGAAAACATGACTTTTGCCATAGAACCCGCAGGATATTTCAAAGATTTTGGGATAAGGATTGAAGAAGACATTGTTGTTAAAAAAAATAAAGTTGAAGTTATGAGCAAATGATTTTCATGAGAATCATCCATAGAACCCATTCATCATCTATTATTAGGCTATACAATAATTTATGACCCGGATGGGAATAAAAATAAATTATATATGCATACCCATATAAAAGAATTATAAAGAAAATTAAGAGATTGGAAACTAAATTTCTTGATAAAATAATTAATGGTATTAAAGAAGCATTTAAAATCAATAAAAGCCATAGGGTTCTATTTTTCCCCAATTTTACTGGGATGGTTTCTATTCCTGCTCTTTTATCTCCTTCCACATCTCTAAGATCAAACAAAATTGTATTTATCATTCCCTTTATAAAGATAAAGAGGATAAGAAATACAACTACTTTAGAAGCCTTGACAATATAAGGAAGGAGAGAGGCTTCTAAAGCCCATGATATAGAAACGGTTAAATTTTTTCCTATAAACAAATTTTTGAGGCGAAACCCTCTTATTTTTATACTGTAAAATAATCCGCTGAGAAAAGGAATGAGCAAAATTGGTATACTTTTTAAATCAACAAATGACCCAATAATTAAAGCAGATATATAGGAAAGAAATGAAAGAGAAATTATCAACATTTTTTTATCTTGCAGTTTTTTATAATCTGGTTTATTTATTGCATCTTCTTCAAAATCCGTAATTATATTCAATGAATAAACACTAAGAGTGACTAAACAAAAGCTCATTACTAAGTATATGTTTTCCTTGAGGCCAAAAACATAAAAAGAGAAGGTGGAAATGCCGAAGCCGCTAAATGCAACATTTAGAGGACTATATAAAATGGTGGGGATGAGATAATGTAAAAAATTATAGGTCTTCCGGAGTCGCCTTTCTCGCCTTACTTTTATAATATTCGAATAATTCTCTACCCCATTCTATCGCCTCTTTATCCCTACTAATAATATCATATGTAGGGTCATAAACCCCGTTTTTTTCAAATAGTCCAACAGATAGAAATGACTCTGTTACGGTAAAAGCTACTTTTGGTTCTTCTTGAATTATCCACAATCCTATTTTTGGAAAAACTTCTTTCAAAACCTCTCTATGCGCATTTTTTATTTCTCCAAAAACCTCCTCTGTTAGAACTAATTTAATATCTGCATTTCTGTCAGCCAATCTTTTGATTAGAGTGACAAAAACATCAACAAAAATTGGCGAAACACCCCAGAATTTTTTTGCCTTTCTAGATAGCTCGAGATATATGGACAAAGTTTTGAATACGTTCTTCATTGAAGAACGCAAGGTATTGTGTTCATAAAGTTTGTACATTTCCCTTAAAAATTTTTCTGGAACATCATCTACTATATGAGTGAGCCAAAATTCTTGGCTTTTCTTTAATGCTTTCAATGTTTTTACCATTTCTATAAGTTTGTAAGTAATTATTTTTCCTACCGTAGTTAAATGATAACCATTTGCTTCTTCTTCCAAAATTTTTTCTTTTTCTAAATCTCTTGCTGCATGGATAATCGTAGAAGCTCCTAGTTTAAGCTCACTTTTTAATTCCGTTGAAGTTTTTGATTTTTCAAGCAGGCTTATCATCATTTTTGCTCTCACTCCCGAAGATGCTATAAATTTTAGCTCCTCCTCCACTTCATCAAATATCTTAAATACATTATCCATGGAGCAATATTGGTTAATTCTATATATAATGTTTGTTGGTATATTTATTGCAAACGACTGACAATTTTGCTCTCTCACAGCAACATAAGAAATTTTTTAAATATGTCAGCATTTCATCCTCATGATAACTGGAAAAGAATCTAAACCAAAAATTTTGAATTTAGTCGGCAGTAATGCCAATGAAACAATAAAAAAAGATGAAAAATATATGGCTACAACAACAAAAGCCCTGCCTGCAGTAGTAAAAGAAGCAAAAGGAGTTGTTTTTGAAGATGTCGATGGAAATATTTTTTTTGATTTCACCTCTGGCGTGGGCGTTGTAAATACAGGGCATAGCCATCCAAAAGTTGTAGAGGCAATAAAAAAGCAGGCTGAAAAATTCATACATTTTGCTGGAACAGATTTTTACTATGATGTGGAAGCTGAGCTTGCTAAAAAGCTTGTTGAAATAACCCCTGGCAATTTTGATAAGAAAGTTTATTATGGAAACAGCGGGGCGGAGGCGGTGGAGGCAGCCATAAAGATGGCGAGGTGGAGCACAAAAAGGAAGTTTTTCATTGCATTTGTTGGCGCTTTTCATGGTAGAACCATGGGTTCATTGGCTCTAACAGCAAGCAAGGCTGTTCATAAGCAACGCTTCTTTCCATGGATGCCAGGTGTTATTCATGTTCCATATCCAAATCCATATCGGAATCCTTTTGGAATTGATGGATATGAAGAACCGGATGAGCTTGTAAATGCTGTCATTGATTACATTAGCTATGTTTTTACTCATTTACTCCCTGCTGACGAGGTTGCAGCCATATTTGTAGAACCAATTCAAGGAGAAGGTGGCTATGTTGTTCCTCCAAAAAATTTTCATAAGGAGCTGTATAAAATTGCTCATGAGAATGGAATATTATTTATTGATGATGAGATACAGGCCGGATTTGGAAGAACGGGCAGGATGTGGGCTATTGAACATTTTGATGTTATACCTGATGTAATAACAACAGCAAAAGCAATGGCTTCAGGAATACCAATATCCGCATGTATTTATCCTCTTGCAAATGATTTTAAAGTTAAAGGAGCTCATTCAACAACATTTGGTGGCAATCCCGTTGCATGTGCAGCTTCCCTTGCGACAATAGATGTTTTGCAAAATGGCTTAATAAGCAATGCAGAAAAACAGGGAAAATATATGGGCAAGAGACTTAAAGAAATGGAAGAAAATTATGAAATTGTTGGAGATGCACGTGGCATAGGACTTATGCAGGCAACAGAAATTGTAAAAAATAAAAAAAGCAAGGAAATAAGTCCAAAAGCGAGAGATGAAATAATAAATAAAGCATTCCATAAAGGATTGCTTTTACTTGGATGCGGGGATTCATCAATAAGATATATTCCTCCATTGCTGATAAATAGCGAGCAATTAGAAAATGGATTGAATTTGCTTGAAGAGGCAATAAAAGAAGTCAATACAGAAATGAGGAAATGATTTTTCTTGCTTTGCCATTCCTGCCATGATTTAAAAGTGCCTTTAAACAGTTCATAAAGAGGCTCCTTTTTATCCTTCGGACCAATTGCTAAATGTAGCTTATATTTAGATAAATCATTTTCTTGTATTGGTATAATATCAAGGAGCTTTAGCACAATATTTCACCCTTCCCCTTCGCCATTTCATATAACGTCCTGCAGGTATCTGAAGTCCTCGCAGAGCATTTGGGTGAGGGCTGAAAGCCCAAACCAGATATACTCTGTTAGGCGAGGTATGACACAGGACATTTTTATAAAGCATGAATTGAATTCCTATTTAAGATGGTTAAGCCAATTATCGTCGATTTCTCTAAGTTTTTTTAGTTTACGATCATATAATGTATATGTTGATTTTTCTTCATACA
>CAZYCK010000087.1:0-4830 GCA_964646055.1 uncultured Thermoplasmatales archaeon
TTCAGCTAAAGATGTTATTCTTGAAGTTTTGAGGAGAATTGGAGTTAAAGGAGGAGTGAATAAAATTCTTGAATATACTGGGCCAGGAATAAAAGAACTTAGTGTTCCTGAAAGAGCGACAATAACAAATATGGGGACGGAAACTGGAGCAACAACAAGCATATTTCCTTCTGATGAGATTACAAAAAAATTTTTAGATGCTCAGGCTCGTGGCAATAGCTGGAAACCTTTGCAGCCAGATGAAAATGCAGAATATGACGAAATAATTGAAATAAGCTTGGATGATATTGAGCCTTTGATCGCTCTTCCTCATAGCCCTGGAAATGTAAAAAGGGTTAGAGATGTAGAAGGCATAAAAGTTGACCAAGTTGCAATAGGAAGCTGCACTAACTCTTCGTTAAGAGATTTAAAAATGGTTGCAAAATTGCTCAAAGGAAAAAAAGTTCATAAGGACGTGAGCATGGTCATTTCTCCTGGCTCAAGGCAAGTAATTTTGCATTTAATTGAAAGCAAAGAAATTGAAGACATTATTAAGGCAGGAGCAAGAATCCTTGAAAATGCATGTGGTCCATGCATAGGAATGGGGCAGGCGCCGCCGAGTAAAGGGGTTAGCGTAAGAACTTTCCCTAGAAATTTTTTAGGGAGGAGCGGAACAAAAGATGCAATGGTTTATCTTTCGTCTCCAGAAACAGCTGTTGCATGTGCTATATATGGAGAGATAACTGACCCAAGAAAGCTTGGGAAGTGCCCAGAAATTCAATTGCCTGATAAATTCATAATAGATGACAGCATGATTTTGCCACCGTCAAACAATCCTGAAAAAGTTAAAATATTGAGAGGACCAAACATTAAACCATTACCAGAATTTAAGCCATTGGCTGAGATTTTAGAAGGCGAGGTTTTAATTAAATTGGGAGATGATATAACAACTGACCACATACTTCCAGGAGGAGCAAAAATTTTGCCCCTTAGAAGCAATGTTCCCGAGATAAGTAAATATACATTCAGTATAATTGATGCAGACTTTTATGAGAGAGCAAGAAAAAAGAATGGTGGCTTTATAATTGGCGGCGAGAATTATGGACAGGGCTCAAGCAGAGAACATGCTGCAATAGCTCCAAAGTATCTTGGAATTAAAGCGGTCGTAGCCAAATCATTTGCACGTATACATCATGCAAATCTGATAAATTTTGGTGTATTGCCATTGCTTTTCAAAGAAAAAAATGACTATGATGAAATTGAGCAAGGGGACAAAATTGAAATAAGATTAGATGGTTTGAAAAAAAATATTATTATGAAAAATGTAACAAAAAATAAGGAAATTATTTTGACCCATGCTTTGAGTAAAAGAGAAATTTCCATAATCAAAGCTGGAGGAAAATTGGCATATATAAAAAATAAGTATGGAGGTGATTAAATGGCTCAACGTGGTATAAGAGAATATGATGCAAAAAAAATGTTGATAAAATATCTACCAGATTATGGTGAATTTAATTTACCCATAAAAGTTGCCATGGTTACACCTGATAAACCAATAAAAAAAATTGCTGAAGAAAATGCGTGGATTAAAGAAAGCAGGCTTGTTGTAAAACCTGATATGCTTTTTGGCAAAAGAGGAAAGCATGGCTTAATATTGTTAAATGCAGATTATGAAGAAGCAGAGAAATGGATTAGAGATAGAATGAATAAAAATGTAAAGGTTGGCAGCATAGAAGGAAAATTGACGCATTTTTTAGTTGAACCTTATATAAAGCATGATAAGGAATATTACCTTGCAATAAAAGATGATAGGGAAGTAGACCATATATATTTCTCCACGGCTGGCGGCATAAATATAGAAGAAAATTGGGATAAAGTCATTACCATAGACATTCCAATTGATGAAAACATAGATAACATTGATTTAATGGCACTATCAAAACAGTTGAATGGAAACGAGCTTAAAAAAATAGCCAATTTTATAAAAGCATTGTATAAATTTTATGTTGATTTGAATTATGCATTTATTGAGTTAAACCCATTCACCATCGTTGGTAACAACATCATTCCAATTGATACAGTTGCAAAGTTGGACGACGCTGCCATGTTTTGGATGGCAAAGAAATGGAATGTGGAATTTCCAGCTCCTTTTGGAAGAGAACTTCTACCAGAAGAAAAGTATATAAAAGAACTCGATGAAAAATCTGGAGCAAGCATGAAATTAACGATTTTAAATCCTCATGGCAGGATATGGACGATGGTGGCCGGCGGCGGCGCCAGCGTGATTTATGCAGATACAATTGTAGATATGGGTTATGGAAATGAGTTGGCAAATTATGGTGAATATAGTGGAAACCCTTCAACAGATGAAACTTATGAGTATGCAAAAACAATACTTGATTTGATGATGAAGGACGGGCAACATGGCAAGATACTGATAATTGGTGGCGGTATAGCAAATTTTACAGATGTGGCAAAAACATTTAGGGGAATAATAAAAGCGTTGAAAGAATACAAGGAAAAAATCATTGAAAATGATATTAGAATATATGTCAGAAGAGGAGGACCAAATTATCAGGAGGGACTTAAACAAATGAAAGAACTTGAAAAACTTGGAATTAAAATAAAAGTTTATGGTCCAGAGTTGCACATGACAAGGATTGTTAAAATTGCTTTAGAAGGTGATTAAATGAAGCAATATATCTTATTTGATAAGGATACGGAGGCAATAATATATGGAGAACAAAGAAATGCAATACAACGCATGCTAGATTTTGATTATTTATGTAGGCGAAGTAAGCCATCTGTTGCAGCCGTTGTAAATCCTACAAGAGAAGGCTATATAAAAGTATTTTTTGGGACAAAGGAAATTTTATTGCCAGTATATAGAAGCTTAAAAAAAGCTGTTGAAAATCATCCAAATGCAGACGTTATGATCAATTTTTCTTCGTATCGTTCTGCTTATCAAACAACAATGGAAGCCATAGAAACACAAACAATAAGAACAATAGCAATAATTGCAGAAGGAATACCTGAAAGATTAGAAAGAAAAATAGCAAAGGCAGCAAAACAAAAAGATAAATGGATTATAGGTCCCGCAACAGTAGGCGGGCTAAGGGCAGGAGCATTTAAAATAGGGAATACGGGAGGGGCAATGGATAATCTAAAATCATTGAAATTATATAGAGAAGGTTCTGTTGGATTGGTTACTGTGTCTGGAGGTATGGTAAATGAAATGTTTAACATAATACAACAAAACAGCAATGGAATTTATGAAGGAATTGCCATAGGAGGAGATCGCTATCCAGGCTCTACTTTACTTGACCATCTGCTTAGATATGAAAAAAATCCTGATATAAAAATGATGGTTATGCTAGGAGAAGTTGGAGGAACAAAAGAATATGAAGTTGTTGAAGCATTGAAAAAAGGAAGAATAAAAAAGCCACTTGTTGCTTGGGTTTCTGGAACATGCGCAAAGATATTTCCAACAGAAGTTCAATTTGGGCATGCAGGAGCCAAAGCAGGCGTTGCAAAAGAAACGGCAGATGCAAAGATTGAGGCATTAAGAGAAGCAGGAGCAATAGTTCCTTCAAGCTTTGATGAATTGGGAGATGCAATTAAAAAAGTCTTTGAAGATTTGAAAAAAGAAGGAAAAATATCGAAAGCTAAAGAAGTTGAGCCTCCAGTTATTCCAATTGATTATAAAGTTGCGTTAAAAAATGGAATGATAAGGAAAGCAAGAGAGTTCATATGCACAATATCAGATGACAGCGGCGAGGAGTTGTTGTATGCTGGAATACCAATAAGCAAGGTTATTGAGAATAACATCGGAATTGGAGGAGTGATAGGGCTGCTATGGTTTAAAAAATTGTTGCCAGATTATGCAAGAAAATTCATAGAATTGGTTTTGATGATAACCGCTGATCATGGGCCAGCAGTAAGTGGGGCGCATAATGCAATTGTTACATCAAGAGCTGGAAAAGATATTATTGATTGCCTTGTCTCAGGATTGCTTACTATTGGTCCACGTTTTGGCGGCGCCATATCAGATGCTGCAAAATATTTTAAGAGTGCCTATGACCGAAAATTAAAACCAGAAGAATTTGTAAATGAAATGAAAGCAAAAGGAATGTATATTCCTGGCATTGGTCATCGTGTAAAAAGTGTGCAGAATCCTGATAAGCGTGTAGAGTTGCTCAAAGAATTTGCTTTCAAGAATTTTCCAAAAGTAGAGTTGCTTAAATATGCTCTTGAAGTGGAGAAAATAACAACTGCCAAAAGAAATAATTTAATTCTTAATGTGGATGGATGCATTGGAATTTTGTTTGTTGATTTAATGAAAAATATTGGAACATTTGACGACAGTGAAATAAATGAATTTATAGAAATGGGAGGATTGAATGGATTGTTTGTTTTGGGAAGGAGTATTGGATTCATTGGCCATGCTTTAGACCAAAAAAGACTTAAGTCAAGGCTCTACCGCCATCCCTATGATGACATTCTTTACATACATGATGACGAGCCAAGAGGTGATTAAATGGATGCAATAGAAAAAGCGAAGAATCATTTTGAAGATATAATAAAAGAGCAGCTTGAGAGAATAGAAAGAATGAAGAAAGATAAAGAATGGATTGACTATAAGAAATTGAAGCCAATCATCATTGGAGTTGCTGGTGGTGATGGAATAGGACCATATATAACTAAAGAAGCAGAGCGTGTAATAAAATTTTTGCTTAAAGATGAAATAGAAGAAGGAAAAATTGAAATAAGAGAAATAAATGGTCTCACTATTGAAAATAGGGTAAAAGAAGGCAAAGCAGTTCCGGATGCTGTTTTAGAGGAGATTAAAAA
>CAZYCK010000088.1:0-4807 GCA_964646055.1 uncultured Thermoplasmatales archaeon
CAAAGAAAGGTAGAGCAATAGTAGAGGTGGATACTGATGGAAGTTATGTAATGAGATAAGGAATAATCTAAAAGTTGAAATATATGCGATTGCTCATTTTTACTGGAGAAAGCAATTTAACAAGAGATTTATAATGCTCATAAGCATAAAAAGCAAACATTTATCGTTGGTTTTTATTCTACATTTATGGCTGATATAGAAATACAAAATATCGTTGCTTCAACAAGCATTGCAAGAAATTTGAATCTTGATGAAATAAAAAAATCTTTGGGGAATACAAGTTATGAGCCAAGCGTATTTCCTGGGCTTGTTTTAAGAATAAACAAACCAAAAACTGCATTTTTGTTATTCAAAAGCGGGAAAGTGGTATGTACAGGTGGAAAAAATATTGAAGAAATAAGGGAAGCAATTAAAAAAATGGGAAGCATGCTGAAAAATGCAGGATTTAAAGTTATAGAAAAACCGAAAATAGAAATTCAAAATATTGTTGCATCAGGCAATTTACATGGAGAGTTGAATCTCGTAAGTGTTGCTCTTACTCTTGGCTTAGAAAAAATAGAATATGAACCGGAAATTTTTCCTGGCATGGTTTATAGAATGGAAGAGCCTAAGGTTGTCTTACTTTTGTTTGGTTCAGGAAAAATTGTATGCACAGGAGCAAGAAAACCAGAGCAGGTTACAAAAGCAATGGAAAAATTAAGGAAAGAATTAAAAGAAAAAGGGCTGATTTAATTATATCTTTGCTGCATCTGTATCATCAACAAATTGGGCTATAAAATGGGTTGGTTTTGGCTTATCCCATGGATTATTCTGAATAAATGGCATCCAGTATGAAATGGAAGCAACAAGCATTATGTTTCCTTCTTTAATATCTCCAAAAGTTTGATTGCCGTGCATGGCAGCGCCGTCCCATGTCGCTTTTATTTCTTTGGTTTTTCCGCCGCCGACAAAAACATAGTTGTTTATAGCAAAATCAAGGAATGCATAATGGAATGGCAAACCTTTCTCATCATTCCATCTCGAATTTATTTCTGTTACATAAACTCTAAGATGCCCGAAATAAGCTTTTCCTTCATTATTATCGATTTTAACTGTAACCCCTATTTTTGCATTTCCTTTCCATTCTCCAGAGACATTTATTGAAACATCATGCACATTCCTATTTTCAGCATTTGTTATTTCTTGCTCATAATTTGATGGATTATCTACAACTTTATATCCTCCATCTAGATAAAGTATTGGAATATATGCATCGCTAAGCCATCTACCTCTTTTTAAAGCAAGTGGGTTTTTGTCATATACAAGAGTTACATAATAAAAGTCATGATTGCTTGAATTAAAAATTTTGTATATCTCATCTGAAGCTACAGGACAATGAGGGCACCAGCTCACAGCCCCAAGTTCAGCCATTACTGTATGTGTTGAAGAAATTTTTTCTGAATTTATGCTCGACCCAAAATATGGTATAAATGATATAAAAACAACTATAGCAACCAATAATTTAGCTATATTTTTATTCATGTTTGTAAAGAAAACATGATTTAAAAACTTTATTTCTCAAATATTTTTTTGAGTTTGTCAATTGAATAAGTATTTATTACATCTTCTTTTTTTGCCCATCCTCTTCTGGCTACAGCAGTTCCGAGTTCATAGTAGCGAAGATGTTCTTTTGAATGCGAATCAGTTCCTATGGATACTTTTGTCCCAATTTCAACGGCAAGCTTGACATTTACATCATTTAAATCAAGCCTTTCAGGATATGAATTTATTTCCATTGCAACATTGTTTTCTTTTGCCGCTTCCAAAACTTTTTCCATGTCAATTTTTATTGCCTCTCTTTTCATTATTATCCTTGCTGTTGGATGACCTATTATATCAACATATTCATTTTCTATTGCTTTTATTAGCCTCTCGGTCATTTCTTTTTCTTCCAGTCTAAAAGCAGAATGAATGCTTGCAATAACAACATCTAAATTTTTCAATATTTTTTTATCAACATCAATGCTCCCATCTTTCATTATATTTGCTTCCACACCATGAAAGATATATATGTTGTCATACTTTTTTCTCAATTTTTCTATTTTTTTTGCCTGCTCCAAAATTTTATCTTCATCCATTCCTCTCGCTACTTTTAAACTACCTGCATGGTCTGTTATTGCAATAAATTTGTGCCCAATTTTAATTGCACTTTCAACCATCTCTTCTATTGTGTTTGCTCCATCACTCCATTTTGTATGTGTATGCAAATCTCCAATAACATCACCATAATCAACAATTTTAGGAAGATTACCATTCATTGCAGCTTCTATTTCTCCTCTATTTTCTCTCATTTCTGGAGGAATCCACTGTAAGCCCAATGCTTTATATACATCTTCTTCATTTTTCCCGGCAATCTGCTTTTCTCTATTAAATAAACCATATTCATTCAATTTATACCCTTTTTTTATTGCAATTTTTCTCAACTCAATGTTATGCTCCTTGCTACCAGTAAAATACTGGAGGGCGGAGCCAAAACTTTTCTCCTCCACTATCCTTAAATCAACTTGAATACCGCTGTTAAGCCTTACAGATGTTTTTGTCATTCCTTTTACAAGAATTTTATCAACACTTTTCAATCCCGCAAATACGTCCATTGCATGCTTGGGTTTTGACGAAACGGCAAGTATGTCCATGTCTCCTATGGTTTCCTTTCTTCTTCTTATTGAACCAGCCAAGCTTATTTTATCAACATACGGCTTTAACTGTTCAACTATTGAATTTGCTTCTGGTAGTGCATAACCAAGTATAAATCTTCCATGCCTGCTTCTTGCGAATTCTATATTTTCAATTATCTTTTCTTCAGTTTTTAATCCAAAACCCTTTAGAGCCCTTATTTTTCCCTGCTTTGCTACTCTCTCCAAATCATCTATGTTTTTAACTCCAAGTTCTTCATACAACACTTTTATCATTTTTGGACCAAGTCCTTCTATAGATGATAAACTTTCTATATCAACGGGTATTTCATCTCTCAACTCTTCTAATTTTTTTATTTTCCCTGTATCAAGATATTCAGAAATTTTTTTTGCAATACTCTTTCCTACGCCTGGTATCTTTTCAAGCTGATTTTTTTTATAAAGTTCTTCAATATCTATGCTTAAGCTTTCAATATTCATTGCTGCTTTTCTATATGCTCGTGGCTTGAAATCAACACCTTTTATTTCCAGCAAATCTGCCATTTCAAATAGTAATTTTGCAACTTCTCTATTTTTCATTTTTATCACCAGTGGATTCTGAAAAGTTCATCATACCCACATCTCGGGCATGGATAACCAAATGTTTTTTCATATCCACATTTTGGACATTTATATTTCATCATGATTAAATTTATACATATTAATATTACTTTTGGAATTGCCATTTTCATCTAAAAGTTTTATCAAAATTATTTTTTAGAAACAAATTTGTTTCCTTTTATATAAAAGCGTAAGGGAATCGGCAAATCTTCTTTAACTCCTATTCTATGGCTTTCAACAATTTCTCCACTAAAATTTCCTTTTTCTATAAATATAGGTGATTTCCTACTATAAATTTTAATGTTGTTATACCTTTTATCTATGCCAAAAGCTTTTGTAAATTTTCCTGGACCAGAGGTTAAATTTTTAATGTTTTCAACCTTCCGATTTTTTTTCATGATTTCAATTCCATGAATTGGTTCAACAGCTCTAATTAAAACACCAGATGGCTCACCTTTTGGTAGTGTTATTACATTGAATAACCAGTTTCCATGAACCATATAAATAAATGTTATGCCCGCCGCCATCCACATTATTTTCGCTCCTTTTCTTGCCCTTGATGCCGGGTCGCTTAGCCCATAATATGCTTCTGTTTCAACAACCATTCCTTTTAAGGTATGTCCATTTTTCTTTACTATAATGCTTCCAAGAAGCTGTCTTGCAACTACGTCTGGTTCTCTATTATAAAATGCCTTCGAAAGAATCATTTTAATCAATTGTTAAACTTGGGTCTCCAAGCAACAACCATTCCTGAACTACTTTGCAATCTATATTATATTTCATTGGATTGAATTCGGATATATATCCTGCTAAAGTTGAAGAATGAATTTCACCAAGTTTGCTACCATTTCCATAATTTTTAAAGAAATTTATTTCAAGCCATCCATCTAAAATTTCTAAGTAATCTGGTATGCTGTTGTTATTGTTATCTTCATCACCATGATATCCTAAAGCAGTGTTTCCAATTGTTGCTATGGCTCCTCCATTAATCTTGCGAGTAAGCCACCAGCTCCAGCATTCCGGCGCATCTTCTCCTTTATATCTTGCTTCCTTATCTAAATTTGTAATGCTTACATTGAATTGGCTATTATGGCATCCACCGATGACAACTATTGGCAACTTTTCCCCATTTTTCAGGAAAGGCATATCAAATATTGTCAAGCCATGACACCAGCTATTAAACTCATTTGGTTTATGGGTCGACCAAACCATTGGATTTCCATGACCACAGAAATAGGCAAATCCTGCTCCATTATCTATTGCTCCTCCTATTGTTTTTGCATTTAAATCCATTTCGGATGCCCATATCTTTACAGCATCAAATCCTTTTTTTTCCATATACTTATATGCTTCCCACGTAGCAAGTTCTCCTTCAATATAACCATGACTATCATTATATGAATCTCCACCAATCAGAATCATTTTCTTGAACCATGGCTGTTCATAAGCATTGGTGTTTTCATATTCAATTATTTTATTTACAATTGTTTTTACTTCTCCAACATTTCTACATGCAAGCCTTCCAACATAAACAT
>CAZYCK010000089.1:0-4783 GCA_964646055.1 uncultured Thermoplasmatales archaeon
CATGCTGAAAGTGTATTTCATACCATTATATAATCTTTATGTTTTGGGTATTATTAATTTTTTCATGAAAAAATTTTTGTTAGCGCTGGGAGCAGGATTTTCAAGCAACTTGCAGGCAAGTCGCATTTTGAACCTGCGAGGGCAGAGCCCAGCGGCTCTCGAGGCCGCCGCCTTTCCGGGCTAGGCTATCCCAGCGTAATGTTAATATGTTCGGTTTTTTATTAATCTTGTGGAAATAACTGTGAAAATAAATGGAAAGAAAAAAAGAATTAGAATGAGGAGCGATGCTACGGGAGAAGATTTATTTGAAAAATTGAAAATTTATCCTGATGAGGCAATAATTTTGGTAGATAATACACCAATCCCTTTTAAAGAAAAATTAGATGGGAGAGACGTTGAAATAATTCTTTTCTCATCTAAGGGATAATATAAAATATAAATACAAAGCATATATACAAAGTAAGCTCCCGTGGTGTAGTGGTCAATCATCTCGGCCTCTCGGAGCCCTTTCTTAAAAAGAAAGTGCTTCACCCCAAAGAAAGGGCTGGAGAAAGCCGAAGACTCGGGTTCAAATGTATGCCTGTGTCTCTAAAGGCATCCTGAAAATCCCGACGGGAGCACTTCTTCTTTATTTAGTGAGAGAAATTTAGAAACCTTTATTAGTCTTTATTTCATATTTTAAGGGTATGAAAGATGATTATAGAAAGATAATAAAAGATCTTGAGTCAGCTATAGAAGTTGATGGTAGCTTTATTGTTTCGAGAGATGGACTATTAATCTATTCAGATGCAAGTTCTGTGCATGCTGAGTCGTTTGCTGCTATGTGTGCAACATTATTGAGTTCTGCTGAGGTTGCTATGGATGAAATAGGTAGTGGGCTGCCTAATATAGTAGCAGTAGAAGGAAAAAACAAAAAAATAATTGTTTCTGGAGCCGGTAAAGACATGCTTATTGCCGTTATAGTTTCTAAAAGCAGCAAAAATGTTTATGAAGCAATAAAGAAAGCAGCGAAAGAAATTTCTTTATTGAGTGAGAAAAAATGATTGTTACCGGGCTAAAAAAATTTGATGAATACCTCGGCGGCGGCATACCAGAGGGTAAATCAATTCTTTTTCAAATTGAGCCAGGTATGGAAGAAACAGACATTGGATTGCATATTCTAAGAGCCAATTTAGATAAATTTTATGGAATATATGTTTCATCAAAATCTTCTCCAAAAAATATTGATAAAATTTTAAAGGATTTTAATTTTTTTAGACAGACATATAAAAATTTTATTTTAATAGATGGATATTCATCTTTAATAGGAGCGCCTTCGGATGAAGAATATATAGTTGAAGAGCCTCATGATATAAGGAGTTATGAGGATGTCATTACAGACGTGGTTTCTAAAATAGAAGGAAAGAAAATAATTGTTTTTGATTCTCTCTCGAATATTATGGATATGTGTGGGGAAAATAATGCCTTGGAAGGTGTAAAGAGAATAAATGAAGAAGTGGGGAGGGAGAAAAATTCTGCCGTATATAATTTTGTTTTATGGCCTTATAAGGAAGGAGTTCTATATAAATTGAAAAGGTTATTCAATTCAATAATAGAAGTGAAAAGCGAGGGTAATAGAAATAGAATGCACATAAAAAAAGTTGACTGGAATGGAAGAGAAAAGATACTTGAATTCAAAATATTTAAACCGGAGGGAATAAGAATATACATTCCGAAAATAATTGTTATAGGACCCTTTAAAGCAGGGAAAACGACTTTTTTGAAGGCTATTTCAAAAAAATTTGTTCCTGTTGAGAGGTTGGGTGCTACTGTTGGTATGGAATATGGAGCAGTTGATTACAAAGGCTATAGAGCAGAAGTTTTTGGGATACCAGGGCAGGAAAGGTTTACTCCTCTAATCGAAAAATTGAGTGGTTCTTCAATGGGTGTATTTTTGGTTATAGATTCTACCAAGCCTAATGAATTTGATATGGCAAAAAATATGATTGATAAGTTTAAAGGCTTGCCCTATGTTATAATAGCAAATAAACAGGATTTGCCAAATGCGCTGGATGAAAATGAAATAAGGCAAAGACTTGGAGGAGATGCTCCAATAATAAAAACTGTTGCAACATCTGGTCAAGGCATTTTTCATGCCTTTGAAACTCTTGCAGATATGATAGTGGAGTGGTTAAATGCTCGTTAAAACTGGCATAGATAGGCTTGATGAACTACTTAAGGGAGGAGTTCCAGAAAAAAGCAATATTCTTGTTTATGCAAATCCATTTATTGGGAAAGATATATTACTGAAAAATTTTGCTCTTGATGGCCTAAGAGAAGGGGATGGAATAATATTTGTTCTTACAGATAAGTCATTTATTGATGTGAGAGAAGAAATGACAAAAATGGATTCAAAATATCCTGAATATGAAGAAAAAGGGATTATAAGATATATTGATGTTTATTCTCCAACCGTTGAATTGAAAGAAACAAGTAAGTGGGTCAAATTTGTTGACAGCCCTGTTAATAGAGAAAGAATAGCATTTTCAATATTGCAGGCTCATAAAGAAATGGAAGAAAAAATGCATCGCATCATATTTGATTCCATTTCAACTTTAATAGTATATTCAGATGCCAAAGCTGTTTTCAGATTTTTACAAGTTTTAAGCGGAACATGCAAAAGGATGAACACAACTTCTTTATTTGCTATGACAAGAGGAATGCATGAAGAAATAGAAGTTCAAACAATAAAGCATTTGATGGATGGGGTCATTGAATTAAGAGAAAAAGAAGCAAGATTTCAGCTTCGGGTGCAAGGCTGCGGCGAAGCCCTGTCGCGCCACTGGATAGATTATTTGCTTGAAGAAAATGAGATAAAACTCACAGGAGCGTTTAGAATGGGTAGGGTTGCCTAGGCACGCTTTAAAATTTCTTCCACTGTTTTTCTGAACTCGCTTGGCAGGATTGTTCTTTCTATAACTTTTTTCGCTCCAGCCTCTACAAGTTTTTCAGCCCATGCAGTTGCAAACCATGCTGTATAACCATAGATATTAGCCTTTGGGTCAATTTGAAGTATTCTTCTCGTTGCTTCGACTCCATCAATTTCCCCTTTTCCCCATTGAGTCAGGTTCAAATCCATTATTACGAGATGTGGTTTCATTCCTCTTTTCATAAGATTTTCATATTTTTCCACTCCTTCTTCTCCAGTAGAGGCACTATAAACCCTTATTGGCATTTTGCATTTTGATAAATTCCTTCTTATTAATTCCACCATTGTATCTTCGTCATCAACAACAAGGACTATTTTTTCTTCCATCTTGCATAAATATGCAAATTCAACTTAAAAAACTTAGCAATCGCCCCATCTCCAAATTGTCATTAAGGCATATCCTGTAATTCTAACAGAATTATTGATATTTTCGATAGCACCTTTAAAAAATCCTATATGCAAATAAACTGTATCATTAGTTTGTAATATGTTTGGCACAAGCATAAAAGGAAATGGTATCACAATAAGTGTTGTATTTGGTCCGTAAAGTATGATATTTGCATTTATTAAAACACCTTTATAGTTATAAGGAGCATCCGCCTGAGCAGTTCCTATTGCAACAAATCCAAAAAATGTTCTCCCTCTGTATTCCGGAATAGGCTTCGTTCCCCTCCATCTGTCCTTAAAAGAGGATGGGAAACTGTTTAAGAAATGTTACCCCCTATGAACGAAAAATATATATAGCACAAATGCTATAAGAATGTTAGCAAAAAGTTAGCAAATTAAAGAAAAGAGATAAAAAGAAGTGAGGAGATGAATAATATGAAAAAGTTGGGAAATGAAGGTGTATCGGAAGTTATTGGCACAGTATTGTTGTTAGCTATAGCTATATCTGCCTTTTCTGTTGTTGCTGTATATGTTTTCTCTAACACTGGAACAACATCTTCACCTCATGTTAATTTAGTTGGCTATATGGATCAGAATTACGATGCAATCATAGAGAATAAAGGTGGCGACTCAGTAAAACTTGAGAACATAAGAGTAATAATATGGAAAGGAGACGAAAGAAGCAGCGATTTTTCATTCACAAAAAGTATGTTGCAAAGTTATAATAGCACAATTTATTTAAAAAACAATTCCAGATTTTTTGATTTCAGCAATAATGATAGATGGGATGTTGGGGATTACATAAAAATAAATTGCACTAATATGTTTGGAGATGTAGCAAATTGGCAAATTAGCGTTGTTGTAATAGATAAGCAAAGCAATTCAATAATAATGTCTGGTATTTTGCAGAATGGAATTTTGCATAAAGTGCCACCTGTTGCAAGATTTACATATGCTCCTATGGACCCTAAAACACCTGATACTATAGAATTTAATGCAAGCCAAAGTTATGATCCTGATGGAGGAAATATTGTGAGTTATTACTGGAATTTTGGTGATGGGCATACGGGAACAGGAAAGGTGGTGGGCCATAAATATAATAGTAGCGGAAATTATACTGTAAAACTAACTATTACGGATGACGAGGGGCAAACAAACTTCACTACTAAAGCAACTGGAGTTCCAGAGCGTATACATGTGACTGATAATCATCCCCCAACTGGAAATTTTACATGGTATATTGATCAAGGCGTAGATGGAAAAATAAATTTTATATCAAATGCTTCTGACCCAGATGGAGACCCAATTTCTTACAAATGGTATTTTGGAGACGGAAGCACTTCATCTTCATCAGACCCAAGCCATATTTATGATACAAGTGGAAATTATACAGTAACATTGATTATAGAGGATAAATACGGAGCCACA
>CAZYCK010000090.1:0-4667 GCA_964646055.1 uncultured Thermoplasmatales archaeon
TTGAAATTTTTGAGGAATTTGCCTTATTCTCTACATTCATAGGAAATTTTGCTTGCGTTAAGAAAAATTCGGTTGGTTAAAGCTTATTTTCCGAAGTATTGCTAAAATTTTATATAGCACTTTCATTTTCCTTTTGAGATGAAGGGATTATATCAATATCTTCGCATAGCATGGAAAAAGCCTGTAACAGAATACAACAGCCCGCAATGGCGCCGCCTGATTGAATATCGTGCAGGAGGAGCAATAGAAAGGGTAGAGAAACCTTTGCGTCCTGACAGAGCTCATGCATTGGGCTATAAAGCAAAGCAGGGCTTTGTTGTTGTGAGGGCAAGGGTGAGGAAAGGTGGGAGAAGAAAAGAAAGACCAAACAAAGGAAGAAAGCCATCGAGAATGGGAGTTAATAAGATAACGCCTAAGAAATCAATAAAAAGGATAGCTGAAGAAAGAGTTGCAAGAAAATATCCAAATATGGAGGTCTTAAATTCATATTGGATTGGTAAAGATGGAAAATATTATTACTATGAGATTATTTTGGTGGACAGAAGTCATCCTTCAATTGTAAATGATAAGCATATAAATTGGATAATGAATGAGAAGGGAAGAGCGTTTAGAGGAAAAACATCGGCAGGAAAAAAGGGAAGGGGCTTAAGAAATAAAGGGAAAGGAGCAGAAAAAGTAAGATAGCCAAAAAATTATATTTCTTATCCCATTTCAAATTATGAAAAAGTTAATTGCTCTAATAATAGTTGCTACATTTTTTTTGGCAATACCAATAAAGCCAACAAATGCTGATGAAATGCATTTTAAATTTACATTTGAAAAGCCAAGTATAATACATCAAAAAAATGAAACTGCTATTTATGTAAGAGGTTGTAGTAATTATAGCATAGATGGTATGTTGCTACCTGTAAAAGCCTTGCATATTTTAATTCCTCCAGAAAAAAATGTTGATAAAATAATAGTAAGAGGCAAAAAAAATTATATCGGCTCTTTTTTCATAAAACATGAACAGCCATTGATAATTGGAAGAAAAAATCTTGGAGGACTTGCGAATTATAATGTAAAAACAAAACCATATAAAGAAGTAGGAATTTATGAATTAAGGGGTTATAAAATATTGGTTATGAACATTTTCCCTATTATTTATGAAAAAGGAAAGATATATTACTATAAAAACATAAATTTAGAGATAAAATTGAAAAAAGGTTCAATATCGCCACTATATAGGGGGTTTGAAAAAGATAAGGAATGGGTAAAGCAGTATGTCGATAATCCTTGGATTGCTGACAGCTATCCATTAAAAGACAACATGCAGGAATATGAATATCTGATAATAACAAATGAAAAATTAAAAGATGCTTTTCAAAGACTTGCAGATTATAAAGAAAGCCATGGAATAAAAACAAAAATTGAAACAGTTGAAAACATTGTTAGCAACCCTTCTTACTGGAATTCTACACCATTGTTTAATGATACACCAGCAAAAATAAGAAATTTTATAAGATATGCATACAAGAATTGGGGCATAGAATATGTTTTGCTTGGTGGCGACGGAGACAAAATGAATGAAAGCAGCGACATAATTCCACCTCGTTATCTATATGCAACATGCCATGGGCTGCCGCTCGGCGGCGACGAGCTTGAAGCATATATTCCTTCTGATGTTTATTATGCCTGCTTGGACGGAAATTTCAACAATGATATGGACGGAAAGTGGGGTGAGAATGCAAGTGGCAACAGTGCTGGCAATCAAGATGAGGCAGATTTGTATGCAGAAGTATGGGTGGGAAGAGCCTGCGTTGATAGTATTGAAGAAGCAAATAATATAATAAATAAGACAATTTCTTATGAGGAGAGTAATGACAGCAATGCAATTCAAATTTTGTTGTTGGGGGAGCATCTCGGATTTGGAGGCGTTGCTGAATGGGGTGGAAATCATAAAGATGCAGTTAAAAAATACATTCCTCCGATATACAATATAACTACAATGTATGATAAAAATAAATACTGGGATAAAAATGATTTAATTCCTGTTTTAAATAGAGGATGCAACATTGTTAATCATGATGGTCATGGATGGACTACTTATGGATTAAAGTTGCATAATTCAGATTTAAAGAGGCTTAACAATACTGATTTCTTTTTTGTCTATTCCCAAACATGCCTTGCTGGTTCATTTGATAACTGGTATCCTGATGACAATTATTATGAAGACGATTGTTTTGCAGAACATTTGACAACCGGCAAACATGGAGCATTTGCAGCTGTTATGAATGCACGTTATGGCTTGGGAAGACAGGATAGCATCGATTCTCCAGGAGAAAGATATGATTTATCTTTCTTTAAAGGCTTGTTTCAAGAAAATATAAAAGAGATAGGAAGAGCAAATCATTATTCAAAAGAAGATAATGTTTGGAGGATAAACGAAAATGGGATGAGATGGACATATTATGAAACAAATTTATTTGGAGACCCACAGGCAGCGATAAAAGAGCCGAATGAAAAGATAAATATAACCATAAATATAGAGAAACCGCGACATGGCTTGTATTTACTCGATTTTGGTCCATTTCTATCTTTTATAAATAAAACAATTTGCATTGGAGGAATAACAATAAAAGCAAATGTTACAAGCCAGCCAGCAGGAAAAATAACAAAAGTCAATTTTTATGTGAATGATAAATTGAAAGCATCATATGCTACGCCTCCATATGAATGGAAATGGAATGAAAAGGCGAGAGGAGAATACAAAATAAGCATCGAGGCTTATGCCGAAAATGGAAAAAGCGAAAAAGTTGATATGGAAATGTACATATTCAATATTTAGCCTTTTACTTCTTTTCTTTTCCAGTCAATGCTTTAAGAAATTCAATTGGAAACGGTAGGAATATTGTTGTTGTTTTCTCACTTGCAACATCTGTTAGAGTTTGCAGCATTCTTAATTGCAATGCAGATGGCTGGCTGCTTATTATTTTTGCCGCTTGAGTCAATTTTTCTGCTGCCTGTAGTTCTCCTTCTGCCATTATTATTCTGCTTCGCCTTTCTCTTTCTGCTTCTGCCGCCTTCGCCATGGCTCGCTGCATTCCCTCTGGAATCTGAACATCTTTTATTTCTACAGCTGTAACTTTAACACCCCAAGCATCGGTGGCTTCATCCAAAATTGATTGCAACCTTTGATTTATTTTCTCTCTTTCTTTAAGCAATTCATCAAGTTCTACTTGACCAATTATGCTACGCAATGTTGTTTGAGCCATCTGGCTCGTTCCTTGCAAAAAATTCTGTATTTTTACAACAGCATCTTCAGAACTCATTACTCTGAAATAAACAACAGCATTTACTTTTACAGGGACATTATCACTGGTTATCGCTTCTTGAACAGGAACATCAAGGACATGAACCCTTAAATCAATTTTAATCATTTTGTCAAACATTGGTATTATGAAAAATAAGCCTGGCCCCTTTGCCCCAACAAGCCTACCCAAACGGAAGATGACGCCACGCTCATATTCACGAACAATTTTTATTGCAGATGCAAGAATAATTATAACCAAAAAGAATATCAAAATTGCAATTCCTATTCCAATCATGCTATTATAATCTTTATGGATATATAATCATTTTGGCAATCACCATCCCCATTTTAATGAATGCAATAAAGCTTTTTCAATATAATATGCTTTTATCAATAATGAAGGATGAATAATAATGTGGCTAAAATCTCTGAATTTTATTTCTTTTAGCTCCTTTCCATTTATTTTCTTGAATAAAATTTTTGTATCTTTATTACTGAGTTTTTCCACTGCTTTCTTTCCTTTCAATAAGATTGGATTGTATATCTCATGATTTTTTATTTTTTTCTCGTATTCCTTAAAATTTTCGATATTTTCTGCCAAAATTTTTGCAGCGTTTATTGCTGGAGATATCCCTCCAAAAGAAAAAGGATTTGTCAGGCAGGCGGCGTCGCCAACCAAAGCCACATTTTTTCTTGTTAATTTTTCTGCTCTACTACTTGGTATTACCCCTGCTTGTTTTTTTATTATTTTTCCTTTTATTTTTTTA
Source organism: uncultured Thermoplasmatales archaeon (assembly GCA_964646055.1). Taxonomy (GTDB): domain Archaea; phylum Thermoplasmatota; class E2; order UBA202; family JdFR-43; genus JAGGXW01. Next base: position 4,060 of record CAZYCK010000090.1, read on the forward strand.
TCATTCAAAAATTTATCAAGCTGGCTAAATTTTCCTATTAAGCCAACGTTTATACTTTTTTCTTTTGGAAAAATCCATGCATAATAGTTGGAATAATTTTTATCAAGATAAAATTCTAAAAATTTTGTGTCTTTTTTAAATTCTATTTCATACTGGCATCCAACAACATGCTCGCATCTTGCACCTACATATTCTTTGGCTATTGAAAGAGGGCCATCTGCTCCTATACATTTTTCATATTTTATTTTTTCATTTTTTGTATATATAAACTTGTCATCCACTTTTTCAATTTTTTTGGAAAAAATTATTTTTCCTCCTCTTTTTATAAATTCTTCTGCCATTCCATCCATCCAATTGATGCGATTTAAAACAACCGCTGGCATATTAACATAAAAATATTTATCCAAAAAATTGAATTTTATACCATCAACAACTTTTGATACATATTTTGTTGAATCAAAGGGCAATAATTTTAATGAATTTGTATCGCAACCTTCCCCACATGGGCTGCTTTTAATTTTATTATTTTTTTCAATTAGGGTAACATCATATCCTTTTTCAATCAAAAACAAGCCAGTTGCTAATCCTGATGGACCCGCTCCAATTAC
>CAZYCK010000091.1:0-4639 GCA_964646055.1 uncultured Thermoplasmatales archaeon
CAGAAAGTGATACATTTCTTATGATGAAATGGAACGACGCATGGCTCAGCAACAAGGATTGCGATGGAGACGGAAAACTAGACAGACACTATGGTTATGACAGTTACATTGGCTCTGGAGCATGGGAAACAAACCACATGTGGGGAACATATGAAGATGAAAATGGAACACACTACTGGGACTACTTCGTCAAAATAGTTGCTGTACCAGAAGGCTCATATTCAGAAAGTGGAATATGGTATACAGCGGATGGAACAGAAATAGGACCCGTTCTATGGGGAGCATTTGCGGTAATACAGGAAGTGTACAATGATCCTTACGGTGGATATCATGGGATTTCATACCTAAGCCCGGCATCTCCAGGATTTGGATATTACAGCCCATAAACCATCTTTTTCCTCTTTTTTAATTGATTAAAATTCTTATATTTTCAAAATTGCCTTGTTCATCATTTCATAAGAAGCATGATGTTTTAATAGAAAGAAAAATAATCATAAAATTCTATCGCTATGTTTTTAAATGATAATGCATTATTCTAAAGATGTTGCAAGGAAAAATAAAAGCTGATTTTATAAAAAGCATAATAGATGCAACTGCCATACTTGTTGATGAAGCTAAATTTAAATTTGATAAGGATGGAGTTTATGGAAGAATGGTCGATCCAGCCCATGTCGGAATGATTGATTTCAAATTGAATAAAGAAGCATTTGATGAATATGAATGTAGCGAGGAACATGAGATAGGCATAGATTTAGAAAAATTGAAAGGAATATTGAGAATTGCAACATCAGAAGAACCTGTAGCCATTATTTACAATAAAGACGAAGAAAGACTGCATGTAAAAGTAGGAAATCTTACAAGAAAAATATCTCTTCTCGATACATCTGAAATGCCAGATACGAAAATGCCATCTTTAGAATTGCCAGCTGAAATAGTCATTTCCACAGCAGAAATACATCAAGCAATAAGGGCGGCGGAGGCGATAAGCGACCATATTACCTTAATGGCTGATAAGCAATCATTTCAGATAATTGCCAAAGGAGACACCGATGTCGTTGAAATGAAATTGAGCAAAGAGCAGTTGTATTCATTAAAATGCAACGAGGAAGTGAAAAGCATGTTTCCATTAGACTATCTTAGCGATATGGTTAAATCTGCAAGAGGAAAAAGCGATGAAATTGCAATAAATTTGGGGACGAATTATCCTGTAAAAATAAGTTTTGATTTTGCTGAAGGAAATATAAAGATTGTTTATTTGCTCGCCCCACGTATAGAATCAGAGTAATTCAGCATAAACATCTTTCTCTGTTTTTTTATTTATAGATGAAACAACATACACCTGTATATTTTTTTCATTCTTTCTTTCCATTTCAACTTTTCCATTTCTAACAACATATTTTCCATCCCAGTTTAAAGGCAGAATAAATGAAATATGGGCTGTCAAATTCATATCTAAATCATTTTTTATTTTTGCTTTATAATCATTTTCGTAACTTATGTTAAGTCTATATGAAGGAATGGAATATTTTGGTTCTTTATAATTATATGAAATTAGTTTCCAATTTCTGACTTTAATCATTCTATAACCCCAATATGCATCATTGCTACCTAAACTGCTTGCTGCAGTTGTAGTAGTAATATAAACCGTATTGTTCAATATGCTTATATTATCATAATGAACATGTCCATCAAGAACAGCATTTATGCCATATTTTTCAATTAGAGAAAGAATTTCTTTTCTTCCTTCATAACCATTTTTCAACAATGAATCATTTTTTGTGTCCCATAGTGGATTATGATGCAAAAGAAGAAATTTAATGCTTGCACTTGTATTTTTTAAATCATCTTCTATCCATCTCAACTGTTGATTTCCAATGTATCCACCCCAATTGAAAGCGAGATATGAAATTGCAAATCTGCTTGGTTTAGGCCAATCATAGGAATTAGCCATTATAAAATGAGCTTTTCCATAGTCAAATGAATAATATAGTGGCCCAAAATATTTTTGCCAGAATTCAAATCCATCTTGCCCGCATTGAACATATCCATCATGATTGCCAGGACATAAATATGTTGGCACATCAAATTCTTGCAATATCTGGTACAATTTTCTGTATTCAAATGAATATTCAAATGGATATAATTGCCCAAAAACTAAATCGCCTGTTATAACAACAAAGTCTGGATGAATTAAATTGACTTCTTGTATGCATTTTTTGGCTGCTTTCCATCCTATTGTTTCTTTAATATTTTCTTTCATTCCTCTCGGGTCACCAATATGAAAATCTGTTACATGGATGAATGTAAAATTGCCATCTATTTCATTAACAATACTAACTGCTCTTGGCTCTGTTTTAAAAAAATAGCTTCCATTATATATTATTATTGTCAAATTATACAATTCTTCTGGTGTATCTTCAGGAACTTTTGCAATTATAGTAATATTGTTGCCAATATCATATTTCTCAATATTGAGATAAATTTCATCTACAACAAGCTCATAAGCAGTTGATATTTTTACAAATATTTGGCTAAATTCACATTTTTGAATAATAATAGAAAAGTTGCTTCCTTTTTCTACAATTGCAGGATCAGAGCATCTTGGATATAAAATTTTAAATGTTGCATTATTTAAACTTTCGATTTCTTTTGATAAAAATTTAACTTCTTTTATACCATTATCAACATTTATTTTTTCTTTTACAGGAGAGTTATAAATTAAAGAAGGGGGGCTGAGAAGAAAAATAATGATAGCTAATGTAATGACTTTTCTCATATATTTTTATGCCTGTGGGTTTTTAAATGTTCTCAAAATAAAATTTTAAAAGAATTATAGAAAATTTTAATAAAAAATTATGCCAATTCATTATAAACTTTTATTATTTTGTTAGAAATTTTTTCCCATGAGTATTTTTGCATTACAATCTTTCTCCCTTTTATAGAAAGATTATTACTCAATTGCTCATCTTCTAAAATTTTTATTATTCCATCTGCCATTTCTTTTGCATTGCCCGGCTCTACCAAAATGCCATACTTTCCATTCTCAAGAACTTCTACAATTCCACCAACTTTTGTTGCCACTATCGGCAAGCCCGAGGACATCGCTTCGAGCAAAACAATGCCGAATGATTCCGCCATTATTGATGGCAAGACAAAAACATCTGCTGAATTGTATAGATACGGCAAGAAATTATCATTTACATATCCTAAGAACTCAACATTTTTTTCTATTCCAAGAATAGCAACCATTGACTTTAAAATTGGCATCATTTTTCCTCTACCAGCAATAACAAGTTTTGCGTTAGGATATTTCTCAATAACTTTTTTCATTGAAATTATGGCAACATCTATCCCTTTCTTTGGAACCAATCTACCAACATATAATATCACTGGCTCTCCATCTCTCTCAATTTCTCTTGGTTTAAATTTTTTAGTTGAAACACCATTTGGTATAACAATTGCATTTTTTTCCGTAAAATACGATATAAATTTTTTTGCCACCTCGCTAACAGCTATTATTTTATTTACTTTTGAAATCGTCAATCTATATCTCGGATAAATGTAGCTTATAAATTGCCAGAAGTATTCATAATCTTGAAAAAAAGATGATGTATGCGTAGTCAATACACTTGGTATATTATATTTATCTGCTAATGATATACTTAGTAAAGAAAGCCTTGAAAATGCATGATGGGCATGCACGACATCGAAATCTGCTACATATTCTCTAATTTCTTTGACCACATTTGGGGATATATTTATTTTAAAAACAGGGTCTCTTGCTCCAGAAATTTCTAAAATTTTTGTATTGCCTATCAGTTTTTCCGGCTTATTTGTTATAATGGAAACATCTATTTTATTTTTTAGAAAGCCTGCCAGCTCCCTCACATGCCTTGCGACGCCGCCCTCATGCTCGTCGATCCATTCCGATACCAATGCAACTTTCATTGCTTCTTTAGAGATACCTTTCCTTTCTTTATTTTTATAAATTCCTCTCTTTCAAGCTCTTTCAGTATATTTTTTATTGCCTCCTCGCTCAAGGTTATTTCGTTTTCTTTAATTTTTATATTTCTTATTTCTCCAACAATTTCGTCTAAATCTTTTTTCCCTTCGATCTTATCCAAAATCATTTCGATAATATCTGCAATCATTAAAATGTCAGATAATTCTGGCTTTTCTTCAATTAAATTTTTTAATTTTTTTCTTTCATAAAACGCATCTATAAAATCTGCATACGTATCCACTTGGCTATCAATTAACACATCCAAAATGGATTTCAATTCTAATTTTTCAGCTTCTTCTTTTTCCTCTATATCAACATAATCTTTTATTATAGGGTCATCTGGAATCTTTCCATATATCCTATCTTTATAATCCAATCCATTTAATTTCATAAAATCTTTAATATCAGAGATTATTGAATAATCCAGCCATAACTGTTCAAGAATTTTTTTAAATTTTTCTTCTCCAATCTCATCTATAAATTTTTTAAAAAGCTCATCTTTTTCTTCATCTCCTGCTTCATCAAATTTCTTACCAAGTTTTTCTTTAAGTAATTCTTTCATATTCAATTCTTTTCTTTCAGGCATCAAGGTGTTCAAAAAATTTTCTTCAAATTCTTCTGCATCAATTCCATCTT
>CAZYCK010000092.1:0-4638 GCA_964646055.1 uncultured Thermoplasmatales archaeon
AAAGGTTAAGGTGAGCAGAAATGATTTTGGAAATTAGTGCGAAGATTGATAATTTTCTTGGTTATGAGGAGCTATCAGAGGAAGAGTATAGAGAGGTTGAAGAAATAAGAAAAGAAATCAGCCGTGGAGAATATGTGAGATTTGATGAGGTTTTCAGTAAATAATAAGGAATTAAAAAGATTTAAAAAGAAGGCATAAATAGATGAAAAAGTAGTTATTCTTCTTTTATGAATTTATAGCCGTAGTATATTGCTCCTTTTTCTCCATCATCCATTATGCGACGGAATGTTGCTTTTACACGCATTCCAATATAAACATCTTTTTCATCGCAATCAACAATCTGTGCAGTTATGTATGGTCCTTCATCAAGTTTTATCAACGCCATTATATATGGCTCTTCACCTTCAAAATGAGGAGGCGGGACATGTATTATTGTATAGCTTTCAACAACGCCTGTTCCTTTAAGTTTGTAATCAACCATCTTTCCATAAGATTTTCTTCTACATACAGGACATATTGCTCGAGGCGGAAAATATATATTTCCACAAACTGTGCATTTACTGCCTATTAAATTATACCTTGCAGGTATCTCTCTCCAATAACGTGGAACAGCCATCATACCACCTCCAATATATGAACAACAGCAGTCCCTCCAGAGCCACCAACATTATGAGTCAAACCAATTTCAGCATCTTTAACCTGCCTTTCTTTTGCCTCACCTCTTAATTGAGAAACAATTTCATTTATCTGGGCGACGCCGGTGGCGCCAACAGGATGTCCTTTTGATTTAAGTCCTCCAGATGTGTTTATTGGTATCTCTCCATTTAAAGAAGTCAGTCCTTCTTCAGTTGCTTCCCCTCCTTTACCTTTTTCAAAGAAGCCCAAATCTTCAATAGCCATTATTTCTGCAATTGTAAAGCAGTCATGAACTTCTGCCAAATCAATATCTTTTGGTTCAATGCCAGCTTGCTTATATGCATTTTTTGCAGCATGGATAGCAGCAGGAAGAGCATCAAATCTTTTTCTTGAATGCAATGATATGGTATCGCTTGCTTGCGTTGATGCAATAATTTTTACAATTTTATCTGTATATTTTTTTGCTATTTCAACTGGCGCTAAGATGGCTGCAGCTGCCCCATCTGTTATAGGACTGCAATCGAGTAAATGCAATGGGTCAGCCACCATTGGCGATGCAAGAACATCTTCAATAGTTATTCTCCTATTAAACTGAGCCTTTGGATTCATACTTCCATTATAATGATTTTTTACAGCAACGCTTGCAAGTTGCTCAGGCGTGGTTCCATATTTATGCATGTGATATCGAGCCATCAAAGCATATAAGCCTGGAAAAGTCATTCCAAAAAATGCTTCCCATTCTCTGTCAGCAGCGCTTGCGAGAACATTTGTAGCTTCTGTGCCAACCACGTCTGTCATTTTTTCTGCTCCTCCAACCAAAACAATATCATGCACCCCAGAAGCAACAGCTATATATCCCTGATGAACTGCCATGCCTCCTGAAGCGCATGCTCCTTCAACACGTGTAGAAGGAATATGAAAATCTTCCAAGCCAGCCACTTCTATAGCGAGAGGGGCAACATGTTCTTGTTGAATAAATCCACCACTTGACATCCCTCCAATATACATTGCATCTATATCCTTGCCTTCTATACCTGCATCAATAATTGCTTCTATACCTGCTTCAGCTACCAACTCACGGAATGATTTTTCCCACAGTTCGCCAAATTTTGTCATTCCTATTCCAATAACTGCCACGTCTCTCATTAAAATTCACCTCTAAATTTCATATATATGCTATAATCAATATATTTCTTCTTTTCTATCATCTTCCTTACATTCTGCCTTTCATATCCTTCAATTGCATCTGTCACAGTTATATCAAATGCATCGCTCCCTGCCCCGCTTCCAAATGAAACTGCAATTATTCTATCTCCAGGCTTTGCAATGTCAAGAGTTGCGGCAAGTCCCATAAGCATTGAACCAGAATATGTATTTCCTATTATAGGGCAGAGCAATCCATTTTCAGTTTGTTCTTTTGAAAATCCAAGCATTTTTGCCACCCTCCTCGGAAACTTTCCATTTGGTTGATGAAAAACAGCATAATCATAATCAGATGGCTTTGTTCCCATTTTTTCCATTAACAAATTTGCAGCATTTTTTATATGACGATAATAAGCTGGCTCACCTGTAAAGCGTTCTCCATGCCCTGGATAGGGTTGTCCTTCACGACGCCAAAAATCAGGTGTGTCGGTTGTAAAAGAAGCTGTTTCATTTATTTCTGCTATACCCTCCTTACCAATTATATATGCAACTCCACCAGCAGCAGCCGTATATTCCAAGGCGTCGCCAGGCGCCGCCTGTGCCACGTCGCTACCTATTGCCATCCCATATTTTACCATGCCTGACTTTACCAATGCCATGCAGTTTTGGATTGCAGCTGTTCCTGCCTTGCATGCAAATTCATAGTCGGCAGCTGTCATATATGGCGTTGCATTTATTGCTTCTGCAACGATTGTTGCAGTTGGCTTTACAGCATAAGGATGGCTTTCAGAACCAACATAAATTGCTCCTATATCTCCTGCATCTATTTTTGTTGTTTTCATTGCTCTCCTTGCTGCTTCAACAGCTATTGTAGCAGTATCTTCATCTATCGAAGGAACAGATTTCTCAAAAATTCCAAGCCCATTAGAAATTGACTTTGGATTTTCTCCCCATATACGGGCAATGTCTTCAACTTTTATTCTATAAATGGGGATATATGCCCCATATCCAACAATTGCTGCCATACGCTGAAATGATGCTGTTGTTGTATATAAAAATATCGCAAAGGATGCTTTCCAATTTTTCCCATTTTATTCTCTTCCACTGAAGGCAATAGGAAAGAGAGCCAGTAATTTTTATAAAGCGGTAACCCATATCTAAATATGAGAAAGAGAATAATTTGCATTTTAACTGTTTTGATGATGATTCTTTCAGTAAATGCAATTGTTTCTAAGAATAACAACAAAATTTTGAATAAGGATTTATCCTCTTTGCCTAATTCAAAATACACTCAATATCTATGCGGAGCCATTCCAATATCAGGTAGCATTCCTTCAGATAAAATTGTTGAATTAGGTCCATATCCTTCAAGTTGGGATTGGAGAAATGCAACATATAACAACATGCATGGCGATTGGACGACTCCTGTAAAAAATCAAGGTAACTGTGGTTCTTGCTGGGATTTTGCAGCCATGGGTGCATTAGAAGCAATAATAAACATTAGAGAAGGTAATCCAAACCTAGATCCAGATCTATCAGAACAATATTTATTATCATGCCCTCCAGATAGTGGTGGTTGCAATGGATGGAATGCATATTATGCATATAAATATCTGAAGAATAATGGCGGCGCAATCCCAGAGTCATGTTTTCCTTATACTGCAAGTGATTCCACCCCATGCTCATACAAATGTAATGATTGGAAGGACCATTTAATACCAATATCAAGCTATGGATATTATTATAAGCCAAGCAGAGATGTTATAAAATCTATAGTGGCTACAAAAGGACCAGTTGTCACAGATATGGCTGTTTATAATGACTTTTTCAGTTATTCTGGAGGGATATATGAACATGAAGGATATGAACCACCAAGTGCTATAAATCATCAAGTTGTTATAGTTGGCTATAATGATGATGGTGGCTATTGGATATGCAAGAATAGCTGGGGAAAATGGTGGGGAGAAAATGGCTTCTTTAAAATAGCCTATGGCGACTGCCAGATTGAATATGAGATAGTTTATGTAGATTATGATGAAAATAGCGTAGATTGGCCTCCTGTCGTAGATGCAGGTGGCCCTTATTATGGTAAACCCAACGAAGAGATAGCATTTAATGGAAGTGCTACATGGTCAGATAATGCAATTGTTTCATGGCAATGGAATTTTGGCGATGGAACTAATGGAAGCGGTATTAACCTAACGCATAAATATTCGCAAGAAGGAATATATACTGCTCAATTGACAGTAACAGATGAGAAAGGATACAATAATACAGATACAACGCTTGTATATATTGACGGAACTCCCCCAGAAATCAATATAATTCAACCTTTAGAGAAATATCTTTATATTCATGATACAAAAATCATGTCTTTACCATTCCAGACCATAATTTTTGGAAAAATAACAGTAAAAGTGGATGCCAGAGATACAATATCAGGTGTAAGTAGAGTTGAGTTTTATCTAAATGATAAACTCGTTAAAACTGACACACAAAAAAATTATTGGTGGGAATGGGAATCTACTGAGAAAATTTTAGGAAAATATACAATAAAGGCAGTTGCCTATGATAACATGGGAAATAGTGCAATGGCTACAATCTCTCTGTGGAGATTCTGGTAATTTCATTGTAGCATCTGAAAAAGATATTTCATATTAAACCACAGAATCAATGAAGGCTTACAGCGAAAATATATATAACAAAAATATATTTCAAGCGATAAAATGAAGTATAGATGTAAGATATGTGGTTATATTTATGATTCTAGAACACCTTTTGAAGATTTGCCATTTGAGATGATCCAATGATAAGAAAAATTGCTGAAAATGTATATAATGTTGGCGTTGTTGATTGGGA
>CAZYCK010000093.1:0-4626 GCA_964646055.1 uncultured Thermoplasmatales archaeon
TTTGACAGGCGATAATATCTCCTGTCTCACAATATTCCCGCACTACAGCAGGCATACCACCAAGAATAAAATATTTGCGCATGTATTCATTAAGTTTTGCATGCAGAGACTCAGGAAGCGCCTGCAATTTTTTGTGATCACAGATATGGTTACGTAGCTCTTTTTCGCCTGTTGCCTCAATAAATTCGCCAAAGGACATTGGGAAAAGATGCACATATTGGATTCGCCCTACAGGCATACGGAAGTCTTCGGATTCAAGGGTAAATTCCACTAATGAACCTGCGGCAATAATGTGTAGCAGCGGCATCTCTTCATAAAAATAACGCAAGGCCATAATTGCTGAGGCACAGTCCTGCACTTCATCAAGGAATATAAGTGTTTTCCCCGGTTCAACTCTTTTACCGGTAAATAAGGCAATTTTTTCAAGTATATTTCGAGGTTCTAATGAATTGAATATCTCCTTATATTCAGGGTTTTTTTCAAAATTAAGGGTAATCATGGAATTAAATTCACGCCTTCCAAATTCATTCACCAGAAAGGTTTTTCCTACCTGCCTTGCGCCACGAACAAGTAATGGACGACGATTTTTATCTCTTTTCCATTGAATACTATCTCAAAATTTTTATATGAAAGCAATCCAAGTAAATCAGCGATTTTATTAATTGCTTCGTCACCACTTTTTGAAGTTGCTATTTCTTTTATCAATTCGTAAGGATCGTCTTTTATATAAAATTCGAGCATATCATTTGTTTTTATTTTTATTCTTTTCTTCTTGCCATTTACATCAGCATTTCCTTCATATTCTCCTTTTTCAATCGCTTCAGAAACTATTTTTAAAAATTTTTCCCTGTTTTCAACAACATCAAATATGTTTTTATCTAAAAGGGCTTGCCATTCATCGTTTGTTTCCTTAACATTTCCGAGCAAATCAGAAATAAAAGAAGGATGCAATCTTTCAATTTCTTTTGCAATTCCTAGTAATTCTTCATTCGTGAATATAAATCTAAAGAAATACAATAGATAGCCTTCATTTTCAACTAAAAGATTTGCTTCAGAAGAACCATTTAAGATTGCATCGATTAACAATTTCGCTCCTTTGGCCCTGTCTTCTTTTCTTATAATGTCTAAAAAAGAAGTAACATTTTCAGCGAGAGGAAGATTTGTATATATAAAATTACCTTTTTTATCCAGTTTCAAGATTGAATATTCTTCTCCAAGTAAATTTAACAAATCTTCCACTAATAAATCATCAAAATAGTATATATAAAAGTTTAGCTGTTTGTTAATGCAAGACAAAGATGAAAAGAGATAACAAAAAATTTATATTTAGCCTGCAATCTAATGAATATGAAATGGCTTGTATTGGTGATTTTAGCTCTTTTCATATTTTCAGGATGCATTAAAAAAGAAAGTGGCTTAGATGTTAAAATTGAATTTAAAGAATTCCCTGAAAAATATACTTGCATGGGAGAAAACATATCTCCAGAAATAAAAATTGGAGGGATAAATGAAAGTGTTAAATCAATAGCAATAATACTTGATGATAGCGATGCACCTTCAGGAAAATTTACACATTGGCTTATATGGAATATTAAACCAATAGAAACGATACCAGAAGGAATACCAAAAGAAAAAGAAGTAAAAGAACCAATAAATGCAATTCAAGGCAAAAATGATTTTGGAAAAATTGGTTACGATGGCCCGTGTCCGCCTGCTGGCTTGCATCATTATCATTTCAGAGTTTATGGGCTTGACACTATGCTAAATTTAGGAGGAGGAGCTGATAGAAAAGCCCTTGAAAATGCGATGGAAGGGCATATAATTCAATATGGAGAAGTTGTTGCCACTTATAAAAGATGATTTTATAAACTTATTTTTATTTCTGGCTATGCAAGATATGGCGGAATATGCATTGGATGTATCAAAAGCGGATTATACTGAAATAAGGATAGAGAAAGTTTTTGAACAGGGCATAGCTTTTGTGAACGGTGAGTTTAAAGGAATAGAAAGCAATGAAAGAAAAGGTTTTTTAATAAGGATAATAAAAGATGCTACCATGGGATTTTATTTTTCAAATGATTTTAGAAAAGCGAAGATAAAAGAAGGGATAGAAAAAGCAATTAAAATGGCTCATGCAAGAAAAAAACATAAAATTCATTTAAGCGAGGAAAAGATGGAAGAGGCAAAAGACATTATAAAAGGAAAGGAAGAAAGCATTGATAAAAAAATTGATTATTTAAAGAATATAGATAAAATTGCATCAGATTATTCAAGAAGCATTTTTTATAATGATGAATTGATGGAAAAATATTATGCAAATTCTGAAGGAGCGAGGATTTATTCAAAAATACCACGTATTTCATTACATTATTTAATAACAGTTTCAAATGGAAAAGTTGAACAGATGAACCGCGAATTTGGAAATTCTGGAGGATGGGAAAATATATCTAAATGGAATGCTAGGGAGTATATAGAACATGATATAAATTTTCTAAAAAAGTTGATAAAAGAAGGGAAGAAAGCTCCAAGAAAAGGAGATGTAATTTTGAGTCCATATATAACCGGACTTATAGCACATGAAAGCTGTGGTCATCCTTTTGAAGCAGACCGCATAATGGGGCGGGAGGCGGCGCAGGCTGGCAAATCTTTTGTTATGCCTTCTTTTATAGGAAAAAAATATGCAAATGAAAATGTGAGCATAGTTGATGACCCAACAATAGAAAAAAGTTATGGCTATTATAAATATGACGATGAAGGTGTAAAAGCAAGGAAAAGATATTTAGTTAAAAATGGAATTGTAAATGAATTTTTGCATAATAGAGAAACAGCTTATGAAATGGGCGTAAAAAGCAATTCAGCAGCAAGGGCATCTTATGGAAAAGAGCCAATAGTTAGAATGGCAAATACATATTTCATGCCTGGTAGCTATACTTTGGAAGAGATGATTGAAGATATAAAAGAAGGCGTATATATGAAAACTTATGTTGAATGGAATATAGATGACAGAAGATATAACCAAAAATATGTTGGAGAAGAAGCATATATAATAAAAAATGGTGAAATAAGCGGTATAGCATATCATCCTATTATAGAAATGACAACACCAAAATTATACAATAGCATAGATGCAGTTGGAAAAGAACTTAAATTTTATCCAGCAACATGTGGAAAAGGAGATCCGATGCAAGGCGTGCCAGTAACAACAGGAGGCGTTGATTTAAGATTGAGAGGGGTGAAAATAAAATGATAGAATATGCATTGAAAATAATAATGAAAAATGGAATGGAAGGAATTGTAAAAGAAGATAATATAAAAAATAAGCAGGTTCGATTCTATAATGGAAAGATAGGAATAATAAAAGAATGGGATGATAAAACAATGAATATTTTCATGGCTAAAGGAAGCAAGATAGCGAGCATTGAATTGGATAATCCAAACAAAAGGAAAATAGAGGATACAATTGAAAAAAATAAAAAAATGATGAAATTGCTTTCTTCATCAGAATTTTATGGTATCGAAAAAAATAAAAAATAAAAAAATAAAAAAATTTTTGATAGAGATGTTTTAAAAAACAAAAAAATGATTTCAATTGCAGAAGAATCAATAAATTATGGTGGGAAAGCTGGAATAGTTTTTTCTTCAATAAATAAAACAATGATAGTAAATACAAATGGAATCATGGAAAAAGACAGAAACAGCATGTCTTATTTATCTGTAAGAAGTTTTTATAGAAATTCATCATGTCATGAAGTCAGCTGTTCGAGAAGCATAAAAAATGTTGATGCTGGTGTAACAGCCATTGCGTATAAAATGGCTAAAAAAGGGGTAAAATCTAAAAAAGGAAAAGAAGGCAAATATAATGTAATTTTTTCTCCACTTGCATTTGCAAATTTGATTTCAAATGTTGCCACTTTTTATTCAGCTTTTTACGTAGATGCTGGATACTCATTCCTGACTAAAAAAATTGGAAAGAAAGTTGCAAGCGAGAAAATAAGCATTTATGATAGTGGAATTGCTGAAGATGGAATGGCATCCTCAAAATTTGATGACGAGGGGATAGCAACACAAGAAACTACAATAATAAAAAATGGTATATTAAAAAATTATATTCATAATTCTACAACTGCACATAAGTATAAAACAAGAAGCACTGGAAACGCCGGCATTGTGGCGCCGCAGCCGTGGAATACGATTGTTTTGCATGGTGATAGCAGTTTTGATGAAATGGTTGATGAAATTAAAGAAGGCATATTAATAACAAATTTATGGTATACCCGCTTCCATAATTACAGGGCTGGAGATTTTTCAAGTGTTGCAAGAGATGTTGCATTTTATATAAAAAATGGTGAGATGATGCCAATTAAAAATATAAGAGTTAGCGACAATATGGAGAGAATTTTAAAAAATGTTGAAATGCTTTCAAAAGAAACGAAGCAGATTTTCTGGTGGGAGGTGGAGAATCCTGTTTTTACACCTTATGCAATGGTAAAAGATGTTAGAATAACAACATCATAAAATAAATAAGAAATAAATTAAATAATGGCATATACTATTATAGAAAAAAAATAAAGTGCAGCCCATAGCACTTTCATCAGCTTTCATAATTGAGGAAGGTTTTCCAATGAA
>CAZYCK010000094.1:0-4589 GCA_964646055.1 uncultured Thermoplasmatales archaeon
CTTGCAACCCTTTAGAAAAGGTCTGCACCCCAAAAATGTAATAGTTCTTTTTGGGCTGAAGCACTTTTTCTTTTGAAGAAAAAGGGCTCATGCGAGGGGCCGGATTTGAACCGGCGATGGCCTACACCAGCAGATCTTGAGTCTGCCGCCTTAACCTAGCTTGGCTACCCTCGCTAAAATGATAACCATATCCCATTTTTAAATTTTAATTTTTCATATATTTTTTGGCAGAACTTCACCAGCAAAAATATTTTCTACTATGTCCCTAAAACCATCAAAACCAACATATCTTCCTATAACAGCCCTTGCACCTGCTTTTATCGCATTTCTGGCAAGTTTTGTTTTAAACCATGCAGTGAATGCATAAATCCTTGCATCTTTATCAATTTTCATTATTCTTTTTGTTGCCTCCGCCCCATCTATGCCTGGCAGTTTGAAATCCATTATGACAATGTCAGGTCTTTTTCCATTTTTCAAAAGCTCTTTATATAATTCCACGCCTGCCTCCCCAGTAGAAGCAAAATATATTTCCATATTTAGTGGATTTAAATATTCTTTAATCAAATCTTGGATAGGCTCTTCATCTTCAACAACAAGCATTGTTTTTTTCATGCCAATTAGTAAATGCAAACCATGATTTTAATTTTTCTATCTATCTATAACTTGAAAGAATTCAGATGTGCCAAGCCATATCTCATGTGGCAATAGATAAGATTGCATGGACAAATTCACTGGCATAGGAGCAAGAAAAGATGCATTGCTATCCATTCCTATACTGCTGCTATCAACGTTTTCATAACTTGCACTTTGCACAGTTCCAGCTCCAGCAAAAGCAACTCCAAATGCAATAAATGCTGATATAATTGCAAATATTTTTTTCATAATGTTATATACTCATTTTATTTAAATATTTATTTTTCCAGATTTTAACCATTATATTTATAAGTATGATGTTATTTTCTAACAGCATGTATTATATGGTAAAGATAAAAAATACGATTAGAATTCCACCTGCCCATATTACCGATGAGTTGGATGAAGTAAGCAAAAAAATAGTTCAAGAAACTTTTGAGGGAACAATGGATAAACAATATGGATTGATAGTAATGACTCAAAATGTCAGAAGGATAGGAGAGGGAAGGATATTATATGGGGATGGAGCAATATATCAACAGGTTGAATTTGAAGCCCTTACTTTCAAACCCGAATTGCATGAAGTGGTCGATGGCATAGTATGCGACATAGTTGAATTCGGAGCTTTTTGCCATATCGGTCCTTTGGATGCATTAATTCATAAAAGCCAGATAATGGATGACCATATAGTTGTTGATGTTGATAATAACAGAATGGAAGGAAGAGAAACAAAAAATGTTCTAAAGGTAGGTGATAAAGTAAGAGCCAGAATTGTTACAGTTTCGTTAAATGAAATGAATCCAAGAGAAAGCAAGATAGGAATGACGATGCGCCAGCCGGGGTTGGGAAAGCCTGAGTGGAAAAAGAGAGAGGAGAAAAAATGAGGGCTTGTAGGAGATGCCATATTCTTACTGATAAGACAGTCTGCCCTTTCTGTGGTAAACCAACTACAGAGCACTGGCAGGGTTATCTCATTGTAATTGATGTAAATCGCTCTCAGATAGCTAAAAAAATGGGAATAAAAATGCCGGGAAAATATGCCCTAAAGGTTAGATGATGTATTTGTTAAAAGAATCACAGAAAGAAGAGTTGCGAGTTCCTTTAGGAAAAGTTGTTAAAAATGTAAGAAGAGAAGAGCTTGGGGAAAAAATTGTTAGCATTGGAGATGCTGTTACAATATGGCTTTTAAAACATAAAATAAATCCTGACATATCTATAATAGATTATAAGATAAAGCGTAAAACTTATGAAGGGAAAATAAATGCAGGAGAAAAAATAATAAAAGTTAAAAATTCTGCTGGTAGAATAAGCAGACAGTTATGGAATGCCATATTAAATGCATATAAGGAAAAAAATAAAATAATGATAGAAGTTGATGGGGAAGAAGACTTGGCTGCCCTGCCGGCGATATATCTGGCGCCGCCTGGCGGAAGCACAACTGTAATATATGGCTTGCCATCTCGGGGTATGGTTATCGTGAGAGTAGGAGAAAAAGAAAGAAAAAAAGTGGAAGAATTCCTGAAAAAAATGGAGAGGGATGAAAATGGAGATTGAAGTTGAACAAAGAAGGGAGAATAAGCTGCTTGGAAGGGAGGAAATATACTTTAGAATTAAATATGACGCTTCAACGCCTTCAAGAAAGAAGGTGAAAGAAAATTTGAAGAACACGCTTGGCTTAAAGGGTTTCATAATATTGCAATATGTAAAGCCAGTTTTTGGGTCAAGAGAAGCAAGGGGTTATGCAAAGATATATGAATCAGAGAAGAAAGCAAGACAAATTGAATCAAGCTATATAACAAAAAGGAATGTTGGAGGCGGAGAAAAAGCAAAAGAGAGCAAAAAAGAAGTGAAAGAAGTAAAAGAGAAGCAAGAAGCAAAAGAGAAGCAAAAGGAAGTGAAAGAAGTAAAAGAGAAGCAAGAAGCAAAGGAGAGCAAAAAAGAAGTGAAAGAAGCAAAGGAGGGAAAGAATGAGTAAATGGAAGTTTTATGAAATAAAAGATGGGAAATTATCAAGAAAAAGGAAGGAATGCCCGAAATGTGGAGCAGGCGTCTTCATGGCGGAGCATGCCGACAGGCGGAGCTGCGGTAGATGTGGCTATACCGAATTCAAAAAATAACATCAAAACTTTTAAACTCTCCACATATAAAGTGAATATGATAATAGCTGAATTTGCTATATTTCCTACTTCAGAAGGCTCGTCGGTAAGTAAATATGTTAAAAAAGCTATAGAAGCCATTAAATCAACAGGTTTAAATTATGAAATTGGTGCAATGTCAACAGTTATAGAAGGAAAAAATATAGATGAAATTTTTGATGCTGTAAAAAAAGCTTATGATGCAATTATTTCAATGGGAGCAAGTCGCATACATATTGATTTAAGAATAGACCATCGTCTCGATAAAGAAGAAACAATGGAATATAAAAAGAGAGCAGTAAAATGAATGAAATATGGGTTGAAAAATATAGGCCTAAAAAACTTGATGATGTCATAGGGCAGGAACATATAGTAAAAAGTTTGAAAGCTTATGCAAAATCTGGTAGCATACCACACATGCTTTTTGCTGGTCCAGCCGGCGTTGGAAAAACAACATGTGCAATAGCTCTTGCAAAAGAATTTTATGGCACTGCATGGAGAGAAAACTTTGAAGAACTCAATGCAAGTGATGAACGCGGCTTAGAAGTTGTTAGAGGAAGAATAAAAAATTTTGCAAGGACTGCACCTATTGGAAATGTGCCATATAAAATAATTTTTTTGGACGAAGCCGATGCATTAACGCCTGATGCGCAGGCTGCATTAAGAAGAACAATGGAAAGGTATAGTAATACATGCCGTTTTATTCTATCATGCAATTATAGCAGCAGGATAATAGAACCAATACAAAGCAGATGCGTTGTTTTTAGATTTTCTCCAATAAGCAATGAAGATATGAAAAATTATTTAGAAAAAATAGCTAAAAATGAAAGCATAGAAATAACAGAAGATGGAATAAAATCAATTCTTTATATTTCAAATGGAGATATGAGAAAGGCGATAAACATTTTACAGGTTACAGCAAGCGTATCAGATAAAATAGATGGGGAGACTGTTTATAAAATGACATCTGTTGCAAAGCCTGAGGATGCAAAAAAGCTTATTGAAATGGCAATAAAAGGAGATTTCATAAAGGCTAGGCAATTACTTGATAAAATGATAATAGAAGATGGTTTATCAGGAGAGGATATAATAAAAGGGTTGCATAATGCAATCATTGATGCTCCAATAAAAGAAGAAGAAAAAGCAAAAATAATTGATAAAATGGGAGAAACAGAATTCAGGATAGTTGAAGGAAGTAATGATAGAATACAAATCGAAGCCTTGATATCATATTTAGTGGCAATGAGAAAATCGTAATTTTAATAAGCTTCTTTATATTGCATGAAGAGTGAATAAAGCCTTGATTGTTGCATTGCTTCTTATTCTTCCAGCAATAACAGGATGTGTCGAAATTCAAGAAGTGCAATCCTTTTTTAAGCCCCCTCCAGAATATAAATGGGTAAAAAAAGTGAATGAGAAAGCAGATTTTGGATTATTTGATATTATAAATTCAGATATGGCAAAAGTTGATAACTACCCATTCATAATTGAAAATGGAACAAAATTTTTGCATATTTATATCCACTGCAATTTTTCTAAACCATTTGGAAAAATAAATATTACAGTTGCCTCTCCAGAAAAAAATACAACAAAAGAATATTCCACACTTGGAAAATCTTACCAATATGATGATTTTATATATTTTGATTCTCCTATTACTGGAAATTGGAAAATAGTGGTTAAAGTAACTGGCATAGGAAATTACAGATTAATGGCTGAAGCATATCAACAGATATGAGCCGCCGTAGCTCAGCGGAGGAGCGGCTGATTCGTAATCAGCAGGTCGCGGGTTCAAATCCCGCCGGCGGCTCTTTACCAAAG
>CAZYCK010000095.1:0-4583 GCA_964646055.1 uncultured Thermoplasmatales archaeon
CTAAAACATTACTTCAGAATGCGGCTAATTGAAAACACTAATTTTTGCTATTTTTATTTAAATTTGAATGAGAAAAAAATAGATGAAATGAAAAGATAAATCCATTTTTATTGGAAAATTAATTATATTTATTCTCTTTAACTTTTTATGAAAATATTATTCCTTCATACTGACTATATTAAATATGAAGTTAGAGAAAAGGCAATAGATGAAGCAGAAGAACCAAAATTAAAGAAGGATGAAATGGAAGAAGCTTTGGTTGCATTTATTTCTGTAGAGAAAGAAGATGGATATAAAGCAGGAGTGGATGAAATAAAAAAAGTTGCTTCCATGGTAAATGCAAAAAATATAATGCTTTATCCTTACGCTCATCTTTCATCAAATCTTGCTTCTCCAGAAAATGCAATAAATATACTAAAAAAAATTGAAGAAGAATTAAAAAAGGAATATAATGTCAAGAGAGCGCCTTTTGGCTGGTATAAAGCATTCAAATTAAGTTGTAAAGGGCATCCATTGGCAGAATTATCGAGAGAGGTAAAAGAAGAGGAAAAGATTGCAGAGGAAATAATATCCTATTGGTATATTCTAACCCCTAAAGGGGATTTAATCGAGGCAAATAAATTTGATTTTAAAGGGTACGAGGAATTAAAAAAATTTTATGAATATGAAGCATTTGGAAGTAGGAAAGCCGATATAAAACCAGCTCATATAAAATTGATGCAGGATTTAGAGCTCGTTGATTATGAAGATGGTTCAGATTATGGAAACATGAGATGGTATCCAAAAGGCTATTTAATAAAAAGATTGCTTGAAGAAAAAGTAGAAGAAATATGCTTGAATGCAGGAGCAATGGAAGTTGAAACACCGATCATGTACGATGTAAATCATCCTGCTTTGAGTAAATATCTAAAAAAATTTCCAGCCCGTCAATATAGGGTTAAAGGAGATAAAGGCAAAGAATTTTTCTTGAGATTTGCTGCATGTTTTGGACAATATTTGATGGCTAAGGACATGGTAATATCTTACAAAAATCTTCCCCTTCGCCTTTTTGAAATTGCAAAATCTTTTAGGAAAGAACAGCATGGGGAACTTGCTGGAATTAAAAGATTGAGAGCATTTACAATGCCAGATATGCATACTTTATGCAGAAATGAAGAACAGGCTTTAAACGAATTTAAAAGACAATTTTTACTTGCTTTAAAGTGGAAGGAAATAATAGGAATAGAAGGAGAAATTGCAATAAGATTTGTTAGAGATTTCTTTGAAAGAAACAAAAATTTTGCACTAGAACTTGTTAAATTGGTTGGAAAGCCCGTATTGGTTGAGATGTGGGATAAAAGGTATTTTTATTTCATAATGAAATTTGAGATAAATATGAACGATTCTGTTGGAAAATCTTTTGCATTATCAACTGTCCAGATAGATGTTGAAAACCCTGAAGCATTTAACATTACATATATTGACGAAGATGGAAGCAAAAAATATCCATATTTGCTCCATGCCTCCATATCTGGCGGAATCGACAGGTGCGTATGCGCCCTGCTGGAAAATGAGGCAAGGAAAATGAAGGAGGGCAAGAAAGGAATGCTGCCATTCTGGCTTTCTCCGACACAGGTCAGGTTGATTCCTGTTAGCGATGAATATATAAATGAATGCATGGAAATTGCGAATAAAATAAAAGCTCGAGTGGATATAGATGATAGAGACATGAGCGTTTCCAAAAAAATAATGGAAGCTGAAAGAGAATGGATTCCAATAATAATTGTTTATGGGGAGAAAGAAAAGAAAGGAAAATTTTTGCCAAGATGTAGATTTGAATGCAACGGAGAATTTGATTTAGTAAAATTGAATGAATTAATTGAAGAAAAAATGAAGGATAAGCCATTCAGAAGGTTGCCATTGCCTGCATTACTGAGCATAAGACCAAAATTTAAATAATCATTTCTTTATTGATACTGCCACAAGACCTATTGCAATTATCGCAAGAAAGGCAGGTATTATTATTTGCATCATCATCAATAAAAATGAGGATTTTTTCACTTCATTTGCCATTTCATTTATTGAATTTTCATCCATTTGATAATATAAATCTAAAACCATTACTTTATTTCCAGATAACTTTTCAATCATCAATTTCTGTTGCTTTGCTAAGCCAATATTCTTATTTAAATCAGGTGTTTTTAAACTTAAATTCAATACCTCTACATCTTTATTCGATAATTTTATCAATCCAGCAAATTGCAGAGCATTTTCTTTTGCATTTTCAATTGTATCCTTAGAAAATGATAATGTTAATCTATATGCATCTATCCAGAATAATCCCCTTATTCCAATCAAAGCCTCGAGAGGATTTATTTTTTTAACAGATTCTTTCTGCATGTCTATCACAATCCCTGTAACAGGCTCTACCCAGTATTTTGTTTTTGTTATGTATCTTACATTTTGTTCTATGCCTGGCGTTGAGTCATATAACACCCTATCCTCATTTGTTTCAAATAAGTATGTATGAATGCCTTCATGGTCCTCTTCTCTTACAAAATCCACTCTAGAAGGAGCATTTATTTCAGTATTCCACATGATATAATCCTTCTTTTTCACTCCTACAGGAAATGTATATAACCCATTTCTTTCCATATCTCCATAATTTTTTGCTTCTTCAGCAGTATCTGCATAAACTCCATGCCACTCTTTTTTACAAGCCATGTCTATTTTGTTTCCTGACTTTTTATCATAAGTTGTTGTATTATCTTTAATAAGCAAAACTTTTTCTCCATTATCCCAATAAACATTTTTTACTTCTATACTTCTATCCATTTCTATATTTTTCTTTTTTTGTGAAATTATCCACAGGCTTCCATCCATCTTTATATTTCCCTTAAAATTTTCTGGTATTGTATGCAAATTTGGAAAAGAGCCAATTACCTTTGAATTTTTTTCAACATTAACAATATAGCCTGTTGAAGGCTCTACTAAATAATTTGTTGTTCCATTATAATATAAATTTATGAATCTGTCGCTTATTCCTTCTATGGATTCTTTTCCTATGTAGTAGTTATCCACATTTTGTTTGAATTTATATAAAACCATGTCACCCAATTTCTCTTCTCCTTCATAAGTTGCAATTGAAGAATTTTTTATATCAGGATTCCATAGTTCATAATCTTGCTTTTTTATTCCAACAGGAAATGTCATTAGCCCCCTTTTATTGCTTAATATTTGCAAATATCTCATTGTATAGGGATTGACAGCATCTTTAGAACTGCTGCACAGCTCCTTTATTTTTCCGTTTTCGTCTGTAGCATTAACTTCATTCAAAATGATGTAATATGAAGAGGTAACATTCTTAACACAAATATGATTTTTTAAAGAAACATTGTGCATTTCATATCTTCCATTAGAAGAATTCAACATTGTCAATTTTCCTTTTAACACTACTGTTGTATCAAGATTTGAAGGTATTTTATGCAAATCTGGAAAATCAGCATATTCTTTTACATGCTTGTGCAAATCAATTATCGTTCCAGTAACAATATCTGCCCATGCAGTTATTTCTCCACCATAATACATTTTCACTTCTGGCAATTGAGGAAGATTTCCTACATAAATATCGCTCTGATTGCCATAGAATTTATATGTTTTTACTCCTCCTTTTTCTTCTTCTCCAATATAATGCCCAACTGCAACCGCTTTTTCAGGAGGTATGTAGCCATTTTTGCATGCATCATCTAAATCACTGTTCCATATAGCATAGTTTTTCTTTTTTATACCAACTGGGAATATCCAATTTCCGAGTCTATCTAAATCTCCATAGCCCTTAACATTTGCAGCAGTTTTTTCATCGATGCCATAAATCTTTGTTATCCCAAAATCCTTCAATTCCTTTCCAGTTCTTTTATCCTTTACGGTTATATCTTCTCTTATAACAAGAATATTTCCATGATGTTCAAGAGCTTTTATATGCCTCACTATTTCAACATCTTTATATTCCATCTCCACATTGCTTATATTCATTATCCCGAGCTTACCATCATAATATATCACTTTATCAATATTGCTTGGCAATTTTTTCATGGATGGAACAACATAAAAGGAAAGCGACGGCGACGCAATGAAGAAGACAGCGGCAGCCGCCAGCAACACATTCTTCATATTCATGAGCAAATATTCTCCAGCTATTTAAGAAAGTTTCGTATATGTATCAGCAATTCATTTATTTTACTATATTTTATCATATTCATTCAATATCCAATATATCAAAAAAATTTTATTATACAAGAGAATGCGGGCGCCGGGATTTCCAAGCAAACTTGCTTGGCAAATTTTGTTGCCAAGCAAGTTGCAGTTTGAACCCGGGCAACAAGCTTTTCCCCTTACTCTTCTTGCCAAGTTGGGAAGCTTGCGTCATAACCCCTAGACCACGCCCGCATACAGTGTAAATAATAAGTATGTAAATAATAAATAATATATGAGAATTGCCATTTTCTTGCGCTTTTCTTCCTCCAAATGTTTCATGCTGATATTGCAAAGCAAAAATAGCAAAAATTAGTGTTTTCAATTAGCCGCATTCTGAAGTAATGTTTTAG
>CAZYCK010000096.1:0-4548 GCA_964646055.1 uncultured Thermoplasmatales archaeon
TGGAACGGGATTTTCAAAATTGCAACGATATACTATGGTGATGAGTGGGAATATGAACTTCCATTTCATCTGGTAGAAAAGGATGGCAAAGAGTATGCAATTGCAGTAGATAGAATATGCAGGTGAGTGAATGGGGAAAAGATTTGATATAGATGAAAATGCCTGGGCAATTTTGCAGAAGGTGAAAGCAATCATGCGGCAGGAAGGCATCTCTGGCCCTTCTCACAGCAATGCAATACGATGGCTCTGGAAAAAAGCGGACGTAAAATGCGTGATTTGCGGGGGCGAGCTTTCTATTGAGGATATTGAACGAGGGAAGATGAAAGTGGAAAAAGATGAAGGTTGGATTGAGAAAGGATATGTCTGTTCAAAGTGCTATGAAAAAATCATGAAAAAAGGAATATGAATCTCTTTTCCCTTATTTTTTTATTCATGAAATGGCAAATTTCAACGAAAAGTAGGGGGTTTTCATTGAAATTTGGATAATTTATAAATACAACTTTTGTTATTATGTTTGGCAGAGGGGCTGAGGGGTTAAAGATGGTATTCTTTAACCCTCTGCTCAATTATTTATTCCATCACTTCTGCCTGCCGCAGGGTTCGTGTAATTGTTCCGCTACCCACTTTTACTTCTTTTCTTATTTCCTCGTATGTGGCTCCGCTTTTATACATCTGTATTATTTTTTCTTTTTTCCACTTCGGGATGCGTGATTTTCCTTTTTGCCAGCCTGGTTTCTTTCCTGCCTCCCTCGCCTTTTTCAATCCCAACTTTGTTCGCTCCGATATTTGCTCTCTTTCCAATTGAGCAATAGCAGCGACTATTGTTGCAAATGCTTTTCCTATTGCTGTTGTGAGATCTATATTTTCCACAACTGTTGTAATGCCAACATATTCATTGCCATCTTCTTTTTTTGTTAATTCTTCGCATAAAAATAGAAAATCCTTTGTGTTTCTTGTGATTCTATCCAGACGCCAGGCAATCAGAACATCAGCATATCCTTCTTTTACAAGCCTGACTGCTCTTTGAAATTCACTTCTATGAGATATTTCTTTTCCTGATTTTGTTTCTTTTATTATTGTTGCAATTTCCCATCCTTTCATCTCGCAGTAATTTTTGCATGCTTCTACTTGAGCTTTCAAACTCCATCCCTTTTTTTGTTCTTCAGTGCTTACTCTTGCATATATTACTGCTTTCATATTACCAATAATAGTATTTTTTCTTTGTTTTCTTTTTTGACCATAAACTCTTGATTTGTCCTTTTTTTCTATAGTTGCTTGAATGCTGTCTTACCTCATAATATTTCTTTGTAACTGGATTATAAATCTTCTTTTTTTTACCCATTTTTCACCCCTAATGCAAGTTTCCATCTGTTGATATAATTGCGGAGTTGCCTTTTTGAATATTGCATGGAATATTTCAGCATGAGTTCATCATGGAGTTGCCCGCTTGTTGGTATCTTGCCAACATCATCATATATTTGCGATATTACTTCAAATATTTTTCTTGATTTCTCATTCTCGCTCATCATCATCAGCTTATTTTTCTTTGCCTTTTTGATTGCTTTCAATAGCTCTTTTTGTGGCTTTGTTAAATGAATGAAAAATTCCACTCCATGATTTATTTTTGGAACGATTGCAAGCCCTTGTTCATGGCCGAAATGAGCAGCAATTTTTATTATGTCCCGCCAACCATAAGGAATTAGCTCCATTGCATTTTGCAAATTCAAGCCAGTCAGCCATTTGAAAAGGAATATTGATGATGTATCTCTCAAAACTCTTTCAAGGCTTCCATGTCTGGCAATGTTGTATATTATCCATGCATTGCGGTGGCGGGCTCGGAAAGCCTGCAAATTTATTTCAACATTTTCTGTTGTTCTTGCATATTTACTCAGCAACTGACGAGAAAGCTCATTGTATATGATTATTTTTGGGGCGTCGCTCGGCGGCGGAATGCTGTAGTCTTTTTTTACAACAATGCTATCATTTTTTTGTTTCAAGACATCTCCAATTCCATCGACATCTCCATATACATATAGGCGTGCATTTTCCATTTTTTCAAGCATATCAAGAGCTATACTCCATGCTGTTACTGTTTTTCCTGCATATCTATCGCCAATGATACTCATGATATTTGGATAGGCAGCGAAGCAATCAATGAGGTAGTTTGCTGAAGGAGCTAAAAAAATCATGTTGTTTTCATCTGCAATTCTGAACCATATATTGTATTTTTTTTTAAAAAGCATTCCAATAGCATTCACTCTGAGCCTGTCTATTCTATTGCGACGATATGCTTCTTCTATTGTTATTAGTTGCTTCATCAGCGGAGACGGAATAAAATCTGGCATTTTGCGAATTTCATGAAGCCAAAAATTGCGGTCTGCTTTTGCCTTTGATATATAGCTATAATTCCTTTTCCATGTCATCTTTTCTCTCCATCTGCTGCATATATGCACGCATTTCTTCCTCACTAAGTTGCTGCTCTTTTATGAATCTGAATAATGGGTCTTCTGGCTTCAATTTTTCTTCAGCTACTTTCTTTATTTCTCTTATTATTGCATATTTTATTGTGGAAAAATATTCCCTATTTTTTAGTATTTCTCTATCATATTGAATATCAAAAAGCTTACAAAAACCGACAATAATTGCAACATCTCTTTCTAAAATTACAGATGGATAGCGTGGAACAGAACGGAGGCGGAGAAGAACATTTTTAAGCAAATTTGTATATGGCTCTGAAATCTTTTCAAACCAACTTCCATATACGCCTATGCTTTTTTCAACCATGATACCACCTTGTGAGATAATATATTATAAAAATTGATGCAATTATGGTAATGATGGATGCAGCAAGCATTGGCAGGCGGCGCTGCCAGAATGGCTCACGCATTTGCCAGCCATAATCATACATGCATGGAATGCCTGCAAAGTTGAAGCTTGATAAATCCATTGTTGCTGAGTTTATCCAGCCCCACTTGTCTCTTATATCCACAATTGCAATGCCTCCAGAATGGCTTATTGTTGATGGGATTGGCAATGTTATTTCTGTTACATTTTCTATTGTTTGAATTAATGATGCTTCATTTGGCGGGCTCCAGCTGTATAGCTTGAGTGTGAAAGTGTAATTTTTATCAGTCTGTCCTGTCTCATTTAGCTTGAGCGACATAAAATAAAATTTGCTGCCGTCTGGCGAGAAATGGGCGGAATAGGGCACAGGAGCTTTTGTTACCCCGCATTCAAATGATATTTTTTGGCTGTTTACCCCCCCTTTTTGTGCAAAAAACATGATTTTATAATGCCCTTCATCAAGAGCTGGCAAGGAATATGTTTCTCTTCTGCCACCAGCTATTGTTATATCTTCGCTGTAAGAATATTTGATATTTATTCCTTTTACTTCGACATGCAATATTGCTGATTCACTTGTTGGCTTTCCATTTCTAAATACGAGAATGAAGGCTTGAATTTGCACAGGCTCATGGGCAATGTAAAGCGGATTTACATTTGCACGCAGGATAATGTAATTTCCTCCGGAGGCAGAAACAAGAGGAATGAATAAAATTGCAAGAATTATGAATGGAAATGCCTTATTCATTTTTCCTCCTTTTCTTCTTTTTCTTTGAAAATTTCTCTTGCAGTTGCAATTTCATCTTCAAGATTTGCTATTCTTTCTTGTAATGCTTCGACATAGCTTTTATCAAGCAATGATTGTGTAACCTCAAGATTCTTGCTTTCATAAGTAAGTATGCCATTATTTTCTGCTATGTTTTCAATTTTTCCAATTACAACATATTTGAGCCATTTTTTTGCAATCCATTGCTCATTGATTGCTATTGTTTCTCCATTCAGTTTTTTGAAATATCTCAGGACACCATCCGAATATGATTTTCTATAAATGAATGCCTCTCCTGTCGAAGGAATCCATATCATTGGCACAAGGAAGTAGCTTATTACTGCAACAATTATTAGAATGATGAAAAGCTCTATTCTATTCAGTGTGATTGGAAGCAAAAAGAGACGTATGAAGAATTGTTCCACCTCGTAAAAAATTGTGGCAAAAACGGATGGAAGCAAAAGGGCAAAATTCAAGGCAGCAAGAATTACGATAATAATGATTGTCCATAGCAAGATTGGATGCTCTTGTATGAAATTTGGGGCTCGGCGGGAGCGGCGGTTTGCCATTATTTTCTCTCCATTATGATTTTTATTTTTCCGATTTTTGGTAGAATTGCAGCACCATTCATAATTTCACGCTCGCTGATGATGAAAAGCTTTGCAATATCTGTTTTTGTATATACTTTTTGTTCAACTTCATCAACCATGTCAATTCTATTTGCTATCTCCTGCATGATAGTATCTATATTTCGCAATTTATTTGTCTGTATCCATCCAACAATACCAAAACATGCCCTTATTCCTTTATTTTCTTTTTCTTCCTTTACTTTCTTTATTTTTATCACCTCCTTACTTTCTTATTTTTATTCCTTTATTTCAAATATAGAGGGAAGAGGGTTGTTATCTGCGTTTTTTATGCCTTTTTCTTCCATGCTTCAT
>CAZYCK010000097.1:0-4465 GCA_964646055.1 uncultured Thermoplasmatales archaeon
AATGGCTGCAATAACATGCACAATATGGATACTATAAAATATCTTAAAAATAGATTAGAAGAAAGACAATTCAAAAAAATTGAAGAAATTAAAAATATCAATTTGCATAAATTTTTAGCAAAATATATTGAAATTTTGAATCCTAAAAAGATTTTTGTATGCACAGACAGCAACGAAGACGAAGAATATGTTCGGAAAAAAGCGATTGAATATGGAGAAGAAAAAGAATTGAGGCAACGTAGCCATACAGTTCATTTTGATAATTATTATGACCAAGCGAGGGATAAAGAGAACACAAAAATTTTGGTAGATGAAGGAATTAAACTGCCTTTTTTAAATACCATGGAAAAAGAAAAAGGAATTGAAGAAATACATGAAATAATGAAAGACATAATGAAAGATAAAGAATTATTCATATGTTTTTTCTCTTTAGGTCCAAAAAATTCACCTTTTACAATTCCTGCTATTCAATTAACAGATTCTGCTTACGTTGCTCACAGCGACTTCTTGCTTTATCGAAAAGCTTATGAGTTATTCAAAAGCAAAGAAAATATAAAATTCTTAAAATTTATTCATTCTGAAGGCGAATTAGATGAAAGAAAGACAAGTAAAAATCTTGATAAAAGAAGGATATACATTGATTTAGATAATGAAATATCTTTTGCTGTTAATACACAATATGGAGGAAATACCATAGGACTTAAAAAACCTGCTTTTAGGCTCACTATAAATAGAGCAATAAACGAAGGTTGGCTCTCTGAACACATGTTTTTAATGGGCGTAAATGGCATAAATGGCGTAAGCTATTTTACTGGCGCCTTCCCATCAATGTGTGGAAAAACAAGCACGTGCATGCTTCCTCATGAGCGATTGGTCGGAGATGATTTATCTTTCATAAAAATTGTTGATGGGAATGCAAGAGCAGTAAATGTTGAATATGGAATATTTGGAATAATACAAGGAGTCAATAAGAAAGACGATCCTATAATATGGGAAGTTTTGCACTCGCCTAATGAGATAATTTTCTCAAATATTTTGGTTCATGATGGCAAACCATATTGGAATGGAATGGGAGAAAAAATACCAGATGAAGGAGAAAATCATAGTGGCAAATGGTGGAAAGGAAAGAAAGATGATGGAAATGAAATACCACCCTCGCACAAAAATGCTAGATTTACAACCCGTCTCGCTTATTTCAAAAATTTGGATAAAGAAGCTTTAGACAATCCAACAGGTGTTAAATTAGATGGAATGATTTTTGGAGGAAGAGATGCCGACACATGGCCGCCTGTATGCGAGTCTTTTAATTGGACGCATGGCGTGATAAATAAGGGCGCCTCCTTGGAATCTGAAACAACCGCCGCCACCCTAGGAAAAGAAGGAGTGAGAAAGTTCAATTTAATGGCTATTCTCGATTTTCAGTCGGTTCATCTTGGTAAATATATCGAAAATTATCTCGAGTTTGGAAAGAGATTGCAAAATCCGCCAAAAATATTTGCAGTGAATTATTTTTTAAGGGGCAAGGATGGCAATTTTTTGAATGAAAAATTGGATAAGAGCATTTGGCTTAAGTGGATGGATTTACGTGTCAATGGCAAAGCAAGGGCTATTGAAACACCTATTGGCTATATTCCATTATATGAAGATTTGAAACATTTGTTTAAAGAAGTTCTGAATAAAGAATATTCTAAAGAAGAGTACGAAGAACAATTCAAAATAAGAATTCCTCAATTGCTTGCAAAAATTGAACGCATAAAAGAAATTTATAATGGCATAGAAAATATACCAAAAATTCTTTTTGAAGAACTTGAAAATGAAAAAAGAAGGCTTGAAGATGCAAGAGAAAAATATGGAGATTACATATCCCCATTCAAATTTTTGGATGCAGCCAACAATAATTTTTAGCTGACTTTCGGAGATACTGAATAAGCAAAAATATTAAAAGGGCTATTTAATGCTGGAATGATGGTAGAATTTAAAGTTGCAATAAGTGATGGAGCTCAATCATGGCAGATTAAAGTAGATGGGCATCATGCTAACTCCTTAGTTGGCAAAAAGATAGGAGACGAGGTGGATGGAATATTTGTTTCTTTGCCAGGATATAAATTGCAAATTACTGGCGGAACAGATAAGGATGGGTTTGTTATGAGAAAAGATATACCTGGTATATCGAGAAGAAAAATATTGACTGCGAGGAGTCTCGGCTTTAAACCAAAAAATAAAGGAGTTAGAAAGAGAATAACTGTTGCTGGAAATACAATAAGTCTGAATATAGGACAGATAAATATGAAGGTTATAAAAAAAGGTGCAAAATCAATAGAAGAATTGTTGAAGGCAGCCGGTAAACTGGAGGAGAAATGAGCCAGCCTGAAGTAAATATAGGCATGGTGGGGCATGTTGACCATGGAAAAACTACACTAACCCAAGCTTTAACGGGCAAATGGACAGATGAGCATTCAGAAGAATTGAAGAGAGGGATATCAATAAAACTTGGATACGCTGATACAATATTTTATAAATGTCCTCGCTGTCCTGAGCCATTATGCTATTCTACAAAAGAAATATGTCCTCATTGTGGAAGTAAAACAGAAATGTTGAGAAAAGTTTCTTTTGTAGATGCTCCTGGCCATGAAACTTTAATGGCTGTTGTTTTATCTGGGGCGGCGATAATGGACGGCGCCCTGTTACTTATAGCTGCCAATGAACCATGCCCTCAGCCCCAAACTGAGGAGCATTTAATGGCTCTGGATATTGTTGGAACAAAAAATGTTGTGATTGTTCAGAATAAAATTGATTTGGTTACGCCAGAGGAGGCAAAAAAAAATCATGAACAGATTTTGGATTTCATAGAAGGAACTTCTGCAGAAAATGCACCAATAATACCAATATCCGCCCATCACGAGACAAATCTTGATACGCTTATAATGGCAATAGAAGAGTATATACCAACGCCTAAAAGAGATAGAAACAAGCCACCATTGATGTATACTGCAAGAAGTTTTGATATAAATAAGCCTGGAATAAAGCCTGATAATCTGCAGGGCGGCGTCATAGGTGGCTCTTTGAAGCAGGGCGTTATACATGTAGGAGATGAAATTGAAATTCGGCCGGGTATAAAAGTAGAAGAACATGGAAAAACAAGATATGATTCAATTTTTACACAAGTGGCTTCTATAATTACAGGCGGGGAAATAGTAAAAGAAGCTGGACCTGGTGGTTTATTAGGTATAGGAACATATCTTGACCCTTCTTTAACAAAAGCAGATAATTTAGCTGGAAAAGTTATTGGGAAGGAAGGAAATCTGCCGCCAGTATTTTACGACTTACAAATGGATATTCACATGATTGAAAGAATTGTTGAAAATTCACCATCTGGAAATATAAAGCCAAACGAAATGGTTATGCTCAGTGTTGGAACTGCTACAACAGTTGGAATTGTGAAAAGCATTAAAAAAGACTATATGGAAGCAGTATTGAAAATACCTGTATGCGCTGAAGAAAAACAGCGTGTTGTTATATCCCGCCATATAAAAGGAAGGTGGCGCCTCGTTGGCTATGGTGAAATAAGATGAGGGTTGTTGTCCTTGATACAAATGCTCTTATGATGCCCTATGAATTCGGCATAAATTTTGAAAAAGAATTGAACCATTTGCTTGGTGTTTGTAGGATAATTGTCCCATCTGCTGTTATAAAAGAAATGGAAAGATTGGCTGAAAATGAAGGAAAGCGGGGCAGGGCGGCGCAGCTTGGCTTGAATATAGTAAAAAAAAGAGGATATAGACTTATGGAAACAGAAAAGGATGGGGACGATGGTGTCATGGATGTGGCAATAAGAATGGATGGAGCAATATTAACAAATGATAAAGAATTGAAAAAGAAAGCCCGCAGTTATGGACTTGCTGTAATTTATTTGAGAGGGGCAAACAAACTTGAAATAGAGGAAAATTTATGAAATATGGAGAAAAGGCTATAAAGGAAGCAAAATTGGAAGCATGGAAAAATCCTTCACCAGATAAAAATTATGAAATTGAGCTATCTTTTCCAGAATTTACATGCTTGTGTCCTCGCTCGGGTTATCCAGATTTTGCAACAATAAGGATAAAATACATTCCAGATAAATATATTGTTGAACTTCGCTCTTTAAAACTTTATCTTAATTCATATCGTGACAAATATATGACACATGAAGAGGCGACAAACAGAATATATAATGATTTGAAAAAATTGCTTTCCCCTCGTTTCATTGAAGTTATAGGAGATTTCAACGTAAGAGGAGGAATAAAAACTGTTGTTAAAGTAAGCAGCCTGAGCCCTTTTTCTTCAAAAGAAAAAGTGCTTCATCCCAAAAAGAACTGATACATTTCAAAATGTAAAAGTTCTTTACCCGAGGGCTTTCTTTTAAAGAAAGGGCTCTAATATTCTCTCCATCTATATCCACATTTTGTGCAGATATAAATTCTTGTTT
>CAZYCK010000098.1:0-4446 GCA_964646055.1 uncultured Thermoplasmatales archaeon
TTTCTTTTTTGAAAAGAAAAGGCTCTAAAAGAGTTTAAATAATTTCATTGTTATTAAATAAATGTGAAGACAAGACCAAAAAAATTTGTTGATATGGATGAAAGTATTTGCATAAGATGCAGAGGAACAAAATTATTATGTGGAAAACCAAGATGCCCAATTTTAGTTAAATATTATACTGCAGTTAAAAATAAGCCATTAATTGATAAAAAATCTGTTTATGGTTATTCTCCTCCATCAATTTTTGTTGGTAGATATGGTTATCCTAAAGTTAGCATAGGACCAATGCTTCCTCCACTGCAAGGTGATACATCATACATGGATACACCAGAATTATGGCATGATAAGAGCATAGATGACATAGTTGATTTTAGAATGAAATTGATTCGTGGAAAGCATCGCATCCATATAAAAAATTTTGATGACAAAATAGCAGAATATACTCAAGAAATAGCGATGGCATATAAGCCTGTTGAAATGGAGGTAGAATTTGAAAAAAAGCCAGTGGGCAGGATAGCATTATATGATGAATCTCAGCCTCATGGACCTGCAGCAAGAATAAAAAAATTATGGGTTGGAAATACAAAAGTTGATAGGAAAATTGAGAAATTTTATTATGACGAAGTTAAAGCTAAAGAAGCTGTTTTAATGCTTTATAAAAATAATGTCTTTGTTTCAAATATCCAAAAAGCATTTTCCGCTGGCGTATTTGGCATAGATAAAAAATTTGTTCCAACAAGATGGAGTATAACGGCTGTAGATACAATGATAGGAAATGAGCTATTAAAAAAAGTGAAAAGCTATCCTTGGATAAATGAATATCGTATCTATTATACAAAAAGCCTTGATAATTTATGGGTAATTATAATGTATCCAAGCAGCTGGGAATATGAGCTAATAGAAGCATGGTATCCAAATACGACATGGAATCCTCTCGGTAAAAAAGTTGTATTATTCGGCGACTATGAGTTTTTTAAAGGACGAAACAGCTATGCTTCCATAGGTGGATGTTATTATGCGGCAAGGCTGGCATCGGCAGAGCGGCTGAGCAGGCAGCACCGTCAGGCTGGCGTTGTTGTTCTGCGGGAGATACATCCTGGATATATAATGCCCGTCGGAGTGTGGAATGTTAGAGAAAATGTGAGAAAGGCTTTGGCAGGCAGTCCAAAAAAATTTGATAATTTGAAAGATGCATTGCTTTTTGTTTCTTCTTTGCTTTTTATTCCTATAAGAAGATGGATTGAAAGTAGTAAGCTTTTGCAGACCAGATTGCAGCAGATGAGGATAGAAGATTATGTTAAAATGTAAAAGTGCATTAAATAAGTCGAGACTATATGGATTGGATTATACAATAAATCCTTATCTTGGCTGTTCCCATGCATGCATTTATTGTTATGTTCCTTCATTGATTCATATTCCTTATGATGAATTCAAAATTGCAAAGCCAAAAATAAATATTGTTGATGTTTTAAGGAAAGAATTAAGAAAGAAAAAGCATGGAATTGTTGGAATATCTACAGCAACAGATGCATATCAGCCATTGGAAAAAAAATATGAATTGACGAGAGGAATATTAAAAACGATTTTGCAATATGACTTTCCTATAGATATTCAAACAAAGTCAAAACTTGTTTTAAGAGATGCTGGCATAATAAAAAAATTTAGCGATGCGAGAGTTGGAATAACCATAACAACATTCAATGAAAGTATTGCTAAAAAATGGGAAGTTTTTGCTCCATCCCCTTATAAAAGATTGGAAACAGCAAAAAAATTATCCATGCAAGGAATATATACATACATATTTTTTGGTCCAATATTTCCTTTGATGAATGGAAATGAAATTGATTATTCAATAGAAGAATTTATTGAAGCAGGCGTAGATGAGATAATAATTGATAAACTTCATTTGAAAGAAGAGGTTATAAAAAATATAAAGAAATTTTTCCCAGTTGAATATAAAGAAATAATAAAAGAAGCAAAAAATTTCAACAAAAAATTAAAAGAAATCGAAAAATTTGGAAATAAGATAACAATAATAAAAGCATGGGAATAATATTTTTATCGCTTTCTTGCTCCCTTTATAGTTGC
Source organism: uncultured Thermoplasmatales archaeon (assembly GCA_964646055.1). Taxonomy (GTDB): domain Archaea; phylum Thermoplasmatota; class E2; order UBA202; family JdFR-43; genus JAGGXW01. The sequence continues at coordinate 2,089 of CAZYCK010000098.1, forward strand.
ATGCAATCGCAAATCATTTGCTTTTTATAAATTCTTTTGCCTCATTAAGGAAGTCATCTATTCTTACTCCATATTTTTTCCCAATGAGCAAAGCAGCAACTTCGGGATAAATATCCATTTCTTTTACTTTATCATCAATTTCCTTCCTTATTTTCTTTTCTCCTATATTTCCTTCTATAACAATTCTGTTTATCAGCTTTTCTAATAAATTTTCTTCCATTTCAAGTATTTTCCCATCATATCTAAATTCAAAAGGAATATCAATGCTTTTGTAATCGAAGTTAGGGATAACATCTTCGCCATCCTTTTTTATAAGCTTTTTTTCAATAGCTTTTTGAATTGCCAGTTTGCCCTGCGCCGGCGTGAGCCACCCCAATTTGAAAGATAGAATCATATAAATTTCTTTTTCTGTCAGCTTTTCTTTTCCGCTTGTTTGAAACAAAAATGCTATCAATTTTTCCAGACTCATTTTATCCTCATTATGTTTCCTTCGCTCATATAAATTTTCCATGTTTGCAAGTTATGTGCTATTTCTTGCTCTTCTGACAAGACAATGCCATTGAATTTATATTTTGCAACTTTTTTTGCTATTTCATCGGCATTTTTTCCAGAAAGAAAAATATCTTTTTCTGATATATCTTTTACTTCTTTTAATTGCTCTTCCTTCATGTCCCTTATAGTTATCCTTTCCACTCCTGATATTATAATGTCCATAACATCCTCTAGATAACGGGGATATGAATCAACCCATAAATATTTTCCAACTTTTTTATATAATTTTAAATTTGCAGAATTTTTTTTATATCCATCTAAGTCTATTACATAAACAAGATCATTTTCTTTACCAAGTTTTTTAATTAATGTAACAACATCTCTCTTTTTCCATATTTCATTGCCTCGCATAGCCTTTCCTCTCTTAAATCTTATTATTGGATACTTTTCCATCTCTTTTTATATAAAAGGAGAATTAAAAACTTTTTATAGCCTCTGAATATTTATGAAAGATGAATTTGAGAAACATAAAAGGAATAGGTAATTTATATGAGCAAAAACTTAATGAAGCTGGAATAAAAAGCATTGAAGAACTTGCATTGGCTGATGTTGAAAAATTGGCTGAAAAAAGTGGTATACCAATACAAAAACTAAAAAAATGGAAAGAAGGAGCAAGAGCAATCATAGGAACAAAAAAAGCAGAAATTGCAGAAGATATATCAAAGATCTCATTCATTGAAATTAAGAGGGAAGGGGCAAAAGTAAAAATTAAAGAAGCATGGCATTCTGCTCCTGTATATAGAGGGAAATTTGATAAAATAAAGGAGACAGCAGAGAAGGATAAAATAGCTGTTTATTTAAATAAAAAGGCAATGTTATGGTTCGATGGGAAATGGTATAAAAACATACCATTTAAAGATAAAACAAAAGGCTTATTTTCATGGTTAAGGAGGAAGAAATGATTAGGATAAGGTGGCATGGGCATTCATGTTTCGAAATATCTAATGGAAAAACCCTTGTAATAGATCCGCATGACGGCGTATCAATTGGGATTGCTCCGCCAAGAGCAAAAGCAGATATTGTCGCTATAACCCATGACCATTTTGATCATAACAAAGCCAGGATTGTTGAGAAGGAAAATACAGTTATTGTAAGAGGAGGAAACAAAAATATAGATGGAATAGAGATACAATCTTTCAAAGCTTTCCATGATAAGGAAAAAGGAAAAAAGAGAGGGGAAGTAAATATATACAAAATAAAATATGACTTTTTGACTTTATGTCATTTAAGTGATTTAGGTCATTTACTTGATGGTGAGACAATAAAAAAAATTGGGGCTATAGATATTCTTTTCATTCCAGTTGGAGGAGTATTTACAATAGATGCAGAAGATGCATGTGAGTTATGCAAAAAAATGGATACAAAAATTATAATTCCAATGCATTATAAAATAGAAGGTTTATCTCTTCCTATTGAAAGGATTGATAAATTCATTGAAATCGCCAGAAAACAATATCCTATAAGGTATGTCGCAAATGAAATTGAAATAGAAAAGGAAGATATAAGGGAAGAAAAAGAGGTATGGATATTTAGCTTATAACTTTATCCACTTTTTTTTCAATTTCATTCTCACTTTTTATTTCTTTTATTTCAATTATTTCCTGCTTTCCTATGCTTCTGATTTTATCAACAATGCTTTCAATTTTTTTTATATCTACTTTTTCAACAATCTCATTTCCTTCTTTAAATATCAATTTTATTTTGCAATTTGGGCAAACTCCAATGATTTCGTTTCCGACTATGAACTCATGACCACAATTGGGACAGACAACGATAGGCATAATTCAATATGCAATGAAATTATTT
>CAZYCK010000099.1:0-4406 GCA_964646055.1 uncultured Thermoplasmatales archaeon
TTCCAGTCAAATCTCGATAAGTTTTTGTGGGATGAACCACGGCCCAAAGATTGAGGATTCACATAGGAGAACCATTACATTTTTGGGATGCAGACCTTTTCTAAAGGGCTCACGCAAGCGCTTTTCATAAAAGGGCTTTTATGGTTGTTTTCCTTGTAATTCTTCTTTGATATATTTAAACATCTTTTTAATGTTTAAAGTGTCCATGAAAAAATTGAAATCTTTCTTTTTGAATTCTCCTATTAAAAATAAAATACCAAAATATATTGCTATACCTAATGTTCCTATAGCAATCAGATGATACCATCTCGAAATAGAAACATATTTTGACACATAATACAAAACTGAACCACTCAATATTGCTGTCGCAGCATGCAACAAAACTCTTTTATTTCCTTTTATACCTGTCAATTTCCAAGAAACAAATCTAATATAAACCAAGCCAGCAAAATAGGATATAACAGTTGCTATTGCCGCTCCCTCTGCCCCTAAACCAGCAAGCTTAATACCCAAACTTTTTATATCCCTCGGAATCAAAATTAAATTTAGAAAAACATTTATAATCATCATAATAAAAACTCTATTTCTTGTATATTCTGGCATATCCATTCCCTGAAGCTGGCTTTGGTAAGGACGCGACAAGGCTTCTAATAATACAAATAATGGCAGAATATATAAAACATGCAAGGCTGGCATATATTTATCACTTAGTAGCATATGAATTATTGGTTTTGCCAGCACAATCATAATGGCTATTATTGGAAAAACAATCATGCTCAAATATCTTTCAGATGACAGAGTTATTTTTCTTATCTCTTCCACATTATTTTTTGTATGATGCTCTGATATTGTTGGCAATAGAAGAGTTCCTATAGCCCCAGAAAATAAAATAATGAAGCGTGAGAGATTAAATATAGCAAAGTATTCTCCAACCTGTGTGGCACTCCAAAAAAGCTGAATAAAGACTTTATCAATGTTAGTCATAATAATAGCAGAGGCAGTTGCTATTGCCATTGGTTTTGCAAAAGAAAAATAATCCTTGAAATATTCTAATGAAGGTTTACCAACAGGATATCCTCTAAATAAAAATAATGCAAAAGCAAAATGAAAAATCTCTCCAAAAAGATATGTATATGCTAAAGCTAAAGCTCCTAAGTTATAAAAAGCAACAAAAATTATTGCTCCAACCCTTGTTAAATTATAAAAAAACAAAGGTAATTGTGTTCGGGCAATTTCCTTTTTTGCATTAAAAGTAGATATCATAATTGAAGTTAAAATTGTTAAAACAAAATATGAAAGCATAACATAAACTGCCTTTTCATGTAAAGGTGTCTCAAATCCTCTGCCAAGAATATATTTCCATATTAATATCGATAGAATAACAATGCTTGTCATCAGTCCAGCCAAAATTATTTTTGCTGTAGCAAATGTTGCAATACATTTTCCTAAATCTTTTCCTTCTGAAACACGCTTTACATGAGCTGCATTAAAGCCAAGATTTCCAAAAATTGAAAATAAAGCAACAAAACCGAAGGCAAAGCCAACAATACCATACTGCCATGGCTGCATATATTTTGCAATGAATTTTAATCCAACATATCCAAGCAAACCATTGATAATTTGTGTTGCAACAATGAGAGCTGATTTTCGGGCAATCATTACGCTTGAATATTTTTTATTTTAAAAATATAGCTGAATATTTATTTTCCGTAAAGTAGTGCATCCACAAGCACAGCTATTATACCAGTCAAAAAAACCATATCAAGTATTGCAGCTCCTCCAATAACAGCCATTCCAGACGGAGGCAGAGAAAGAAGCTCTTTCAAATGCAAAATATCTGCTCCAATTAAAACGCCCATAGTTCCTGAAGAATATGCTAGCGATGCCGCCTTCTTCTTGCTTTTTATGGCTGCTACAATTGAATACAAGCTTGCTGTTATTGGGGGCAAAAGCCATAGTGGAAATGGGGAAACAATGCCGGAACTCCTAACATAAGTAAAGTTATATGTAACGTATGCAACAATTATAATGCCTAAAAAAACACGCCATACAATCTTATTTTTTATCATAAGATAAATGCTTATAATGATTGGCAGCAAAGCGCCGCCGACATTTATTCCAACAATCCATCCACTATAATAAAATAAAGGTAAATTTATCCATCCAAATATTATACTGCTGAAAACTATTGTGCTTGCCTCCCATCCATTAAATCCAACTTCTTCAAAAGCAGTTTTTATTACTGCATAAATTGCATAAAATATAATAGCTATTATAAGCAGAATTATCACATCAATGCCAAGCATATTAATAATGATTTTTTAATATATGAATTAATTCCCTCAAATCTCTCTTATCAACAACAATGTCTGCTTTTTCTTTAACAATCTCGTCAGAAGGATTGAATGCTATCGACAAGCCACTAAAATCAAACATGCTTGTATCATATTTTGAATCTCCTACAGCAATCACATCATCTCTATCCAAATCCAATTTTTTCATCAAGCTATGTAAAACAATGCCTTTATTTCTAAATGGAACGACAAGTATGCCTTTTTGAGGAACAGAATCATAAAATTCTATTGCATTTGCAAAAACATAATCTATCCCATAGTTAGCAATATTGTCGGCAAGGCATCTCACGCCGCCGGATATTATCGCCGCCTTGCCTTTCTTCTTAACAAATTCAATGCATTCTTTTAGTCCCTTCATATACTTTGCTTTATTTAAAGCATGTTCTATCCCCCTTCTCGTTAATCCATGTTGCCTGAATCTATCTATTTCCATATCTAAAAATTCTTTATCAGTAAGCTTGCCGTCATGAAATTTTTTGAATAAGTCTGAATTATCTATGGTAAATGCCTTGTGTATAATTTTCCATGAACTCCTTTCTTCAATGAGCACACCATCCATATCAAATACTATCAGTTTCACAAATGTAAATTGCATATAATTTTTAAATTATGTTTGCATTCATAATAAGAATGGATATTATACCGAGAGTTGGAATTACTGGGCTGCCTGGTGTTGGAAAAACGCATGTGATAATAAAAGTTATGGAAAGGTTGAGAAATGAATATATTTTTGGAGGAATGATAACAAGGAGCATAATCGAAAATGGGGAAAGAACTGGATTTAAAATAATTGATTGGTTTACTGAAGAAGAGAGAATATTCGCTCATATAAATATGGATTCTTCTTATAGAGTTGGAAGATATAGAATAGATTTGAAAGCTTTAGAGGAAGTTGGAATACCTGCAATAAAGAGAGCTGTTGATGATGAAATAATTGATATAGTTGTCATAGATGAAGTTGGAAAAATGGAACTGGAAAGTAGAAAATTTAGAGAGACGATAAAAGACGCATTAGATTGCGAGAAGCCAATGTTGATTACATTGCATAAAAAATCAAGGGATGCTTTGCTTCAAGATATAAGGAATATGAACAATGTTCGGATACTTGAGATAACACCCATTAATAGAAATTTATTGCCATATAAAATAGAAAAAATTTTGAAAGAAGGGCTTTAATGATTGAGGAAGGAAAAGTAAAAATTTTTTCTTCGTCCAAATACGAAATGGATTACAAAGGACCAGGAAAAAAAAGTATAGGTTTTTACAATCCTGCATGGAAACTTGATAGAGATATGGAAGTGCTGTTTGCTAAATATGCATATAAAAATAAATCCAGAAAATTTTTGGATGGGCTTGCTTCAACTGGAATAAGAGGCATAAGGATTGCAAAGGAATTGGATAAAGAAATAGAAATGGATATAAATGATATTAGCCATGAATCATATAAAATAATCAAAAAAAACATTGAATTGAATAAAGTAAATGCAAATGCATTGAACGAAAATGTATGTATGCTTTTGCAGAAAAATAAATATGATTATATAATCATAGATCCTTATGGAAGCCCTGTTAAATTTATCCCATGTATTTTTAATGGTGCAAGAAGAAAAACTTTTGTTTCAATAACAGCTACAGATACTGCCACATTATGTGGTGTATTCAAAAAAGCATGTATAAGGAAATACCATTCTTTACCTATAAGAATGCAGGGAATGAAGGAAATTGGTCTTCGCATTCTCATAGGATTTATTGCAAGAAACGCAGCAAGTCATGACTACAGCATGCTTCCATTAATTTCATATTCTCGCCACCATTATTTTAGGGTTTATTGCATTATAGAAAAAGGGATAAAAAAGGCTGATGAGAGCATGGAAAAGATAGGATGGTTTTACTGGGATGATGGATGGAAAAAAAGTTTATTTGAAGAGCCTCCACAAAAAAAATTTACAGGGCCATTATGGATAGGTAATATATTTAAAAATGATCCACTGGATTTTATAAAAAATTTATCGGAAGGAAACAAAAAATTAAGTAAACTAATAGAAATTTTTG
>CAZYCK010000100.1:0-4396 GCA_964646055.1 uncultured Thermoplasmatales archaeon
TTTTTCCCGAGGCTTTTTCTAAAAGGCTCAAAAAGTGCTTCATCCCAAAAAGAACCATTACATTTTTCCGCCAGCGCTTTTTCTAAAAGGGCTGAAGAAAGGGCTCTATTATTTCTTCAAAGCTAATCCAATGATATCTTTTATACTATTATAACCATTTTTTTCCAGCCATTTTTTTAATTCATTTTTAATTTTTGTAAATATTTCTTCGCCTTCATAATATATTCCTGTGCCAATCTGAACCGCTGTGGCGCCTGCCATCATGTATTCTATTACATCCCTTGCATTTGTTATCCCCCCTACACCTATGATTGGCAGATCAAAATTACTTGCAAGTTCATAAACGCATCTCACACCTATAGGCTTTATAGCCTTTCCAGAATATCCACCAATTTTATTTGAAAGAACTGGCATTGCCACATCAATATCTATTGCCATAGCCTTTATTGTATTTATTGCAACTATTGCATCTGCATTGCCATCTACAGCTTCTCCACCTCTTTCAATCAAATTTTCCATTCCAAGTTTTACAAAAACTGGCTTTTTTGATTTTTTTGCTTCTTTTACTGCATTTTTTATCTCATTAGTTGGATATTCCATTCCAACTTTTTTTGCATGAGGACAGCTCATATTCATTTCTATTGCATCTACATAAGGCGAAAACCTTTTTGCAAGATAACCAAATTCTTTATCATCTTTTCCAAATATACTGCCAATCAAAACATCAACTTTTATTCCATCTATTTCTTTTATATATTCATCTATGCCAGGATTTGGCAATCCCATTGCATTTAATATGCCAACACCAGCATCAAAAAATGTTGGATTTTTATATCCTTTTCTTGCATACATGCCAATTGATTTTGTGACTATTGCTCCAGCATCTTTTATTCTTTCCATGCTATTTTTTGTTAAATCTAAAATTCCAGAAGCAAGCATCAATGGATTTTTCATTTTTATATTTTTAATTGAAACTTCAAGCATAATTTTAAATGCAATTTGTATTTAAATTAGTGATGTATCTTGCTACCAAATGGTTTGGAGTCTTTTTGTATGATGATGAAATAGTTGATAAAATATTATTTCCAAAAAATGCAGACGAGATTGCAGAAAGGATATACAAAATTCAGAATGGAATTTTGCTTGAAGAAGAAAAGAAATTTAAAAAATATGAGCCTATTGTAGGAGAAAAAAGGCTTTCAAAAATTGGAAAATTTGGTAGAGTAAAAAAATTGGTGGCAAAAGGTGAGGAATATGGCTACCCCATTTCTTTATTAAAAGAAGCATGTATAAAGGCAGCAATCAAAAAAATAAGGGAAGAAGAAAGCAAAAGAGAAAGACGTATTGGTGAAGCAGTTAATGCATTGGATGATTTAATAAAAGTCGAAAATATATTGATGGAAAGGCTGCAAAACTGGTATGGATTTTTCAATGAATTTGAAAGCATTGAAGATATCTTAAAATTTAATTTGAATGACAATGAAATAAACCATCTTGAAGGGAATTCAATAAAAAAATTGGCTGAAATTGTTGTATTGATAGAAAAATCAAAAGATGGCTTAGAAGAATATATTGAGGAAGCTATGCAAGTTATTGCTCCAAATTTGACGAAAATAGTTGGTTATAAAATATCAGCACGTTTGGTGGCAATAGCAGGAGGATTGGACAGGCTTGCGGTCATGCCATCTGGAACTATACAATTGCTTGGAGCAGAAAAGGCTTTATTCCGTCATCTGAAGGCAGGCAGCCCGCCGCCCAAGCATGGCGTGATTTTCATGCATGAGATGGTGAATAAAGCTCCAAGGAAAAAAAGAGGAAGGATAGCAAGATTGCTTGCAACAAAAATTGCAATAGCTGCAAAAGCAGATGCATTCACCCATAATTACATTGCAGATGCCTTAGAAAAAGAAATAAAAAGAAAATATGGAGAGATAATGGAATAAAAGGCAAAGAAATGCCTAAATATTCGAAATATGTTATCATATATGAAATGGATTGCTTTGGTCATTGCTCTTGCATTTATTTTTAATGTAAATGCATTAAATGAAAAAAATGAAATAAAAATTTATGATGGAAACAATTATTTACACGTTGCAGGTTATCCTATGCTGCCGTACAAAGTAAAAAATTATATTTTTCCTGCTGGAACAAAAATAAATGTTAGCATCCATGTAAAAAATATTAAGGTAATAAAATTGGATGAAGAAATAAAAACAGCAGAGGAACCATTCGCAATTGGAAATAAAGGCAATGAATTGCAATATGAGTATCCAAATGAATGGTATAACTATACTATTAGAATGGGAATAAAGAATGGAAAGCTGAGTGAATTTCTTACAATATATATGTTCCCTTATAGATATGAAAAAGGCACAATTTTACATGCAGATTTTGACTTTAATTTAAATTATACTATCAAAAATTTGCATTTTAATGACACTTATGATTTACTAATAATTTGCCCTTCATCTTTATATGAAGAATCCCAAAGGCTAGCAGATTATAAAGAAAGCAATGGTATAAAAACGAAAGTTGTTACATTGGAAAATATATACGCCGATTTTAAATTTAAAGATAAGCCAGAAAAAATAAAATATTATATCAAAGATGCAATAGAGCAATATGGAATAAAATATGTTTTGCTGGTTGGCGACGCCGACTTGCTGCCTGTTAGGTATGTTAATACAAGTATAGGGGATGTTCCAAGTGATTTGTATTATGCCGATGTGTTTAGAGGGGACGGAAGTTTTTCTTCATGGGATGGCAATGGGAATGGAATCTATGGAGAAAGGGACGATGGAATAGATTTTCTTCCTGATGTATATCTTGGAAGATTGCCGGCAAGCAATGAAAATGAGATGAATTTGCTGGTGAATAAGATAATTAATTTTGAATTGCCAGAAGAAAAAGCTTTATTCATTGGAACAGAACTTTTCTGGGATACCGATTTGAGGGAAGGAGAGTATTTAAAAGAATGTATATCAGAAGAACTGCCGGGCATGAATATAGAGAAGCTCTATGAGACGGATGAATATAAAAAAGATGGAAACGCAACAAGTGATGAGATCGCAAAGGATATAAATAAAGGGGCAATGTTTGTAAATTTTGCGTCTCATGGCAGTCCGTATGGAATGGGCTGGCAATCTGGAAGCTGGGGTATAAATGATTTAAATCTTTTGCACAATGGCTATAAATTACCGGTCGTATTTGCAATGGCTTGTTCAACAAATGAATTTGATACAACAGATTGTCTTGGAGAAAAATTTTTACTTGATAAAAATGGAGGAGCAATAGCATATATTGGAAGCAGCAGGGTGGCTTATGTTTATTTAGATAAATCAATTAAAAATGGGCTTAGCGGTTATCTTGACCTTGCTTTTTTCAAAGCTTATTATGATGGATATAATACAACAGGAAGCATATTCACTGCTGCCAAAGAAGATTATGCTATGCATTTTTTCATGAGTGGAACGGACCGCCTTACATTAATGGAATATAATATGTTAGGAGACCCAACAATAAAATTGCCACCTTTACCCAACACATCAAGAGCTTATGTTAAAAGTAATATTGGCAAGGGTGCAATAGATGTATATGCTCATGTTTATAGTGGAGATAGTAAAAATGTAAGCCTCTATTATAGAAAAAAAAGTATATGGGGGAGTAGCTGGAAATATTATGGCAATAGCAATAATTTGCACTGGAAATTTATTCCTTCATCAGATGGATGGTATGAATTTTGCAGCCTTGTCAAAGGAGAGCAACTTCCTCATACTGCAGATGCATATTGTTTATTTGATTCTACCCCGCCATCGATAACCATTGAAAAACCTGAGAAAGGAGCTGTATATTTATTGAATAAAAAAATTTTTTCAATGGGCATAGATAAAAGCATAATAATAGGAAAAATAGATATAGAAGTGAAAGCTCAAGATGATTTCATGAAAAATGTGCAATTCTGGATAAATGACAAATTAAAATTTATTGACTATGATAAACCATATTCATGGAAGTGGAATGGATTCTATTTAGGAATTTGTGAAATAAAAGTTATTGCAGTTGATTTGGCTGGAAATGAAGCAAATTGTTCAATAAAAACTTTTGCGATATTATGAAGCTGGAAGAATTTGTTGAAAAATATGGTAAAAAATATAGCGAAAGGCTTGGAATAAAAGTAAAAGAAGAACCATTCAAATGGTGGCTTGCCGCCATGCTTTTTGGCGCCCCCATAAGGGAAGAAAATGCAATTAAAACCTATAAAATTTTTGAAAAAAATGGGCTGACAGAGCCAGAAAAAATTTTGGAAGCAGGATGGGATGCTATCGTTTCTTATTTAGATGAAGGAGGCTATACAAGATATGATTTTAAGACTGCTGATAAATTGCTGGAGGCATGC
>CAZYCK010000101.1:0-4387 GCA_964646055.1 uncultured Thermoplasmatales archaeon
TGATTCATTGAAAAAAGAATTTGGATTGAAATAAGCCCTTTTTTGCACCCCTTTAGAAAAGGTCTGCACCCCAAAATAAATGTAATAGTTTTCTTTTTCCCGAAGCTTTTCTTTTTTGAAAAGAAAAGGCTCTTGGGGATGAAGCACTTTTTCTTTTGAAGAAAAAGGGTTCAAGAAAGGGGTTCAAAGAAAGTTTAGAAAACCAAGCCACCAGAGTATCCACAAGCTCGTTGTTATTGCAGAACCAATAAAAACAATTGCAATAGTTCTGTTTGCTGATAAGCCTAATAATCTTGAAACAATGGTTGTACTTATCCCTCCAGTACCCTGAAAAGGTATTATCATAAATAAAAGTAGAGCGAAAGTGAGCCATTTCCTCTTCCTAAATTTTTCGGCTCTCCTTTGCAATATTTTATATCCACGCTTCAATATGTCTATCTTATTTATTATAAACTCTGCAAACCACCAGTTATATGCAATTATAGCACATGATATAATATCAAGCATAACTATTGTGCTTCCAGTTATCCATGGAGATATTGGTGGCCCAATCTTATCTGAAAGCATTAGAGGTATTATACTTTCCTTTCCTGCAGGAGGGACAAAATATGCAATTGTGAGGGCGGAATATTTTGCAGCAACATTTGCAGGAAGAATGCTTGAAATGAATATAAAATAATATGCTATTGTAAGAAATGGAACTATGAATAAAAGAAATTTATAAAAAATTGCTAAATTTGATTTAACTTTTAGAATTTGGTCATAAACATTATTTATAAGTTCATTTATTTTCATTTTTTTTCTCCTTCATTTCTTCATATGCCTTATCAACAATATTTTTAATTGTTTGATAAATTTCTTCCATATTAACATCTTTCCCGGTTACTTTTTTAAGTAGATTAGCTAATCTGGTAGCTGTTCTTATGAATATAAGCCAGAAAGCAAATAGCATACCCCATGTAAATGCCACCAGAGCTGTCATCAAAATCAATAGGTAATTCATTAACATGAAATAGGTTATCATTAAAATATTTTTCAAATCATCATTTTTCCCAGTAATTCCTGACTTTCTCCCATAATTTTACATATCCTATAAGGAATGGTATTTGGAGTAATGGTGTGATGGCTGGAGGAATCGCCATTAAACCCATGCCGGCGGCCATTGCTATCGCCATTGCTGTTCCTTCATTTTTTCCTGTGGACGTAAATGTTATTGCCATGTGGTCTTTATAAGGAATGCCAATTTTTTTATTCATGAATGTGAATAGCAACAATGTTATTGCATAATATAAAACTAGAGGTAATAAAGCTGTCATTACCATGTTTGGCTTCTTTGCAATCAAACTTGCTTTTTCCATGAATATTAGAAATACAATTGCATACATCCCCATTAAAGATACGGATGGAAATAAAGGTTTTATTTCTTCAAATTTTTCTATACCTGCTTTTTTAATTAATGCTATCCTAGTAATATAACCAAATATTAGTGGAATGAAAACAACTATTATTATTGTTTTTATAAGCAGCCATATAGGCATTGGAATGTTATATTGAGATGCAAATAAAGAAAGCCAGCCCGGAACAGTTATTATTGCAAGAGTAAAACTCATTGCTACTATAATGGTTGCAAGTTCAAGATTACCTTCTGTAAATCCAGTATAGGCGATACTCATTGAAGAGCATGGAACAACAACAGCAAGGAGTAAGCCAAGAGCAATCTGATTATTTACATTGCTTATTATTGCTAAAGCATACATAAGCAAGGGAGCATAAACCAATCCCATGAGCAAAGCTACTGACAATTGCTTCAATGATTTTGATGTTTTCTTCAATGCCTCTATCCTCAAATTAATCATCATTGGATAAATCATTGAAATTACAACAACTTGATTCAAAATTTTAAGCATTGAGCTATAATTTTTTACATTTATATGCAGGCCTGTATAAAATCCAAGAAACATGAAAATAATTACATATAAAGGCAGAAATTTATCTAAATGCTTTTTTAATCTTAAAAAATCCATTTTTATTCCTCCAATGCTTTTATTAATAAAACAGGCTTCTTTGTTTTTTTCAAAACACGCATTGTAGTTGAACCAAAAATTTCATGTGAAAAATTTAATTTTCCATGAGATGGTAAAATTATCAATGAAACATTTTCTTCTTCAGCTGTTTTAACTATTTCTTCATAAGGAATGCCAACTTTTACAATGATTTTTATTTCTTTTGCAATTTTTTTAATATCTTCTTTAATTTTATTCAATTTTTTCTTGCTTTCTTCCATCAATTTTCTTTCTATATCTTTTGTTTCCTTTTCTTCTGATTCATATAAGAGTTGCTTTCCATTGATTAATGTGTCAATAGTGTCATAATCCACAACATGAAGTAAAATTGCTTCTTTTACTTCCATTTTATTTCCTCTTATAAATTTTTTTATTGATATTTCTGCTCCCTTGCTAAAGTCAGTTGGGATAAGAATTTCTCTAAACATTTTACCACTTCAAATTTTTTTGAAATGCTAATGAAGAGCATGTATTTAAGCTTTTCTAAGAAACCATGCGATGTTTTTTGATAAAAATGAACATTAACATTTCATTTTATCATCGGAATTAAAAAATTTTTTAACTTTGTTAAAAATTATTTAAATAAGTATGTTATAATAATATGGAATTGCTGCTTGCATTTTTTCTTGTCATCGGAATTGCGAATTTCATTGGAGGATTATTATCTGTTTTTTCATGGCCATTTGTTAGGAAAAGATATAGAAGAGCTAAGAAAGTTGATAAGGGGGAATATGTGAGCATAATAATCCCATTCAAAGGTAAAAATATTGATAACTTACATTTCTTTTTTGAGCAAGATTATAATAGATATGAAGTTATATTGGTTGTTGATACTGAAAATGAAGCAAATTTTTTGAAAAAGAAATTTAAAAATGCAAGGATTGAGATAACAGAAAAATTGCCTTCATGTAGTGGAAAGATATCTGCATTGCTTACAGGAATAAAAAAAGCAAAAGGAAGAATATATGTATTTGCAGATGCAGATATAAAGCCAAACAAAGAATGGCTTTCTTATCTTATTGGAGGATTGGACAAAAATATTACAACAAGCTATAGGTGGTATTTCAAAAATGCTTTACTAAGTGTATGGAATGCAAGCGTAGCAGCCATCTTGTTTTACAATGTATTCAATTTTGCATGGGGCGGCGCCACCGCCATAAAAAAAAGCTTATTTGAAGAGATTGGCATAAAAGATATATGGAAAAATGAAATTGTAGATGATTTAACCCTTACAATGGCAGCAAAAAAGAAATATAAAATAAAATTTGTTCCACAGGCAATAGCTCCATCGGATGAAGAAATAAATATATTTTCATGGATGAATAAACAGATAGGATGGGTTAGATATTATTTTCCTTCTTTATGGAAGATTGCCTTCTTTATAAACATTGGAATGCGGGCTTCAAATATTGCAGGCTTTATTTTATTATTTTTTTATCCTTTGGTTGGATTTCTTTTAATGTCGCCCATTCTTTTTGATTTTTTAAGAGGATGGCAGGAGCATTGCACTTTTATTAACCTAACGACGCTTCCAAAAGAAAAATTTATTTCTCCTTTTTTGCATTCAGTTTATCGTCCTTTAATATCTTTCATAATATCATATAATTTAATTTCATCTGCTTTTATTAAAGAGATAGAATGGGGTGGAAAAAAATATGTTATCAGACATTGATATAAATGGAATAAAAGCAAAAATACATTATATAAGCAATAATTTTGTAATATGTTGTCATGGATTGTATTCAAATAAAGAAAGCAAGAAATACATTGAGATGGCTGAGATTGCATTAAAAAATGGTATATCATGTATAAGATTTGATTTTAGAGGATGCGGCGCAAGCAAAGGAAATTTCAATGAATCAACTTTGAGCAATAGGATAAATGATTTAGATGAAGTTGTTGGTTATCTAAAGAAAAATTATAGTAATGCAAAAATTTCTTTATTTGGTTCTTCATTCGGAGGGATGGTTTCAATAATATATGCATACATGCATGGAATAAAACCCATTGTAACAATATCAACTCCATACAAAATAGAAGGAATTGAAAAGAATTTTATTGAAGATGCAAATAAATACAACATTCTTGAAATGATGGAAAAGATATCACATATTTTAATAATTCATGGGAAAAAAGATGAACTTGTTTCAAAAAACCATGCAGAAAAGATTTACAAAATGGCTAAGCAACCAAAAAAAATTTTATTTTTTAATACAAATCATTCATTTTCTAACAGCATTGAAAGAAAAAAAGCAATAAATGAAGCAGTAAAATGGATTAAATCCTATCAAATTTAGCTTTTACGTAATCACACTGAGTTTTTA
>CAZYCK010000102.1:0-2585 GCA_964646055.1 uncultured Thermoplasmatales archaeon
CCCATCTTTTCTTATATCTCCTTACATATGATGCTGCGGTTTGTAGTTTTACATGTAACAACGTATTTTGTTTTATCTCTATTGTAAATTCCTTCTCGTTTTACATATACATATTCTCCATCATTCATATTTTCAAAAAGCTCTGAATACCATTTACCCCGTTTTTCCCAAAAAATTAAGTAAGGAATGGAGAGTTTTCTTAGCTTGTAAATAATTCCCCAAGAAGCAAATCCTCTATCAAATAGGACCATTCTAATGGAGAGTATATTTTGTCTGGATATCGCATGTTATATTCAATCGGCGTCGGCTCGCAAAGGAAAGTTTATTAAATATGTTAAACTAACTTATAGTTATGACCAAAATAAATAAGAAGTTAGAGGAATTAAAAGAAAAAAATGTTAAATTCATTAGGCCCATATTTGTTGACATTCTTGGAAGAATGCTTGATTTTACAATTCCGATAGATGATTTTGATGAGTTGGTTAGAAATGGAAAAGGATTTGATGGTTCTAGTATAGAAGGTTTTGCAAGGATAGAAGAAAGTGATTTAAGGTTTATTCCTGAAATTGATACTTTAACAGTTTTACCTTGGGAATATAAAGGATTTGAAAATAGTTGGAGAGAAGCTATAGTTTTTGGCTATATTTACGATTCAAACAGAAATGTATATGGTGGTGACACAAGAAATTTACTAAGGAAAATTATTGAAAAATATTCTAATATGGGAATTTTAAAATGTGGAGCTGAATTAGAATTTTTTATTTTTGAAAATAACAAAGAACCCATTCATACAGATAAAGGAGGATATTTTAGAGCAGGAACATATGGAGAAATAAGAAAAGAAGCACAACTTGCTCTCAATAAAATGGGTATCAAAACGGAATTTGATCATCATGAAGTTGCTTTTAGTCAACATGAGATAGATTTAACTTATACCGATGCATTAAAAATGGCAGATAGCATAATTTTGGCTAAATATATAGTAAAGAAAATTGCAAAAAAATTTGGTAAGCATGCCTCTTTTATGCCAAAACCAATTGCTGAAATAAATGGAAATGGGATGCACTTACACCTATCCTTGTGGAAAAATAATAAAAATCTCTTTTTTGACGAGAAAAAGCAAGGATTAAGCGATATTGCGAAATCTTATATTGCTGGGCTGATAAAATATGGAAAAGAAATTCAAGCTGGATTAAATCAATGGATTAATTCATATAAAAGGCTTGCCCCTGGTTATGAAGCTCCAACTTATCTTTGTTGGGGAACAAAGAACAGATCTGCATATATAAGAGTGCCTGAATATCAGAGAGGAAAAGAAAATGCTACAAGAATAGAAATAAGAAGTCCTGATCCTGCTTGCAATCCTTATTTAGCATTAAGTTTGATTCACGCTGCAGGTATGGAAGGAATTAAAGAGGGATTAAAGCCATCAAAACCTGTCGAAGCGGAAGTGTTTAATTTATCTGAATCAGAAAAAAGGAAATTAAACATAGAGGAGCTTTCGCCATCTTTAGAAAAAGCAATTGAACTTTTTGGGAAGAGTAAAATAGTAAAAGAAACTCTAACTATGCACATTTATCAAAAATTTATAGAAAATAAAAAAATAGAATGCGATAAGTTTAATAAAGCAGTAACAGATTATGAGATAAAAAAATATTATTCATTGCTGTAGCACAAATTCTTTATTAAGTAGTTTATTTAGAATTGTGTATATACTCGACACATCTGCAATATTATCAGGCAAAATTCATGGCAACAAGCTGGCGGCTCCGCCCGCCGTAGCTGATGAGATAAAAAAAGGCGGGAGAGCATGGCGTATGCTGGAGTATCTTAAAGCCGCTGGCTTGAAAATTATTTCACCCCCAGATTATTCCATAAATGAAGTGAGGAAAGCTGCAGAAAAAACAGGAGATGCGGCAAGCTTATCAGAAGCTGATATTGAAGTTTTGGCTCTTGCCCATTATTTAAAAGGAATTTTGCTTACAGATGATTATGCCATACAAAATGTTGCTAAGGAAATTGGCGTAGAATATAAAGGAATGGTAGAAGAAGGAATAAAAGAAAAATTTCAATGGAAATATAGATGCAAATCTTGTGGGAGATATTATGATAAATTTTTGCTTCATTGCCCCGTTTGTGGAGGAGAAATAAAAAGGGTAAGAAAATGATTGAAATAAAAGTAGGGACAATGGAAGAAAGAATAATAAAAATTTTACAGGAAAAATATCCAATCACAATAAAAGAAATTGCCGAGAAAATTGGTGTAGCTAAAGAAAAAATAAAAGTTGAAATAATAAAATTACAGAAAAAAGGAATTGCAGATATTGATATCCTTCCAGATAAAACTTTTGTCCGCCTCATAAGATTTGACATAAGATTTATTGGAAGAAGAAATCAGTATAAATTCATAAAAAAGAAAAAAAGAAAAATGGAAGAAAAAGATGACAAAAATAATGATGACATGATGTATGGTTAGAGGCAAATAGAAATTTATATATTTCGTGAGTATATGAAAAATAAGATGATAAAAGCCAAATTGTTGGTTGATGGGCATGTATGAAATATCAAAGCAATTCACAAGGCTT
>CAZYCK010000102.1:2685-4373 GCA_964646055.1 uncultured Thermoplasmatales archaeon
CCAGTTATTTTTTCATATATTGCCATATATAACTTGCTGACTTTTTTAGCCATCTCATCTGGCAGTGGTGGTATTTTTGGCTCTTTTTTTCCAAACTTTCTTGCTTCCTTTAATTCATCATAATATCCTATCTGCCTGTAATACGCTCTTACAAATTCCTTGCTTAGCTCTACAAATTTGCCTTCTTCATACATACTTTTATCCCAGAAGCGGTCTTCATCAGGTGTCCCAAATGTATCAACTAAAATAACATTTCTCTCTTCATCAAAAGCAAATTCTTTTTTTCCATCAACATGAATAAGTTCTTTTATACTTCTATCGATTAATTCATCTACTTTGAGAACAATTTCTTTTATTTTATCAACATCATTTTTTTCAAGTCCTCCAATTCTCATTGCTTCTTTTTCATTTAGCAAACGATCAAATTTTTCAAATTTTGTTGTAAATTCTATAATCGGCTCATCCAATTTTTCTCCATATTCATATCTATTTTTATTTCTTTCATAATAAGAACCGGCAACATAATAACGAGCTATCACTTCAAGAGGAATCAAATAATTATTTTCTTCTTTTTTAACGGCATCCAATATCCTAAATTTTCTGACTATCATTGAATTCTTGCCATCCCTTTCTATAAAATGATTTTTTATTCCTTTTTTATTGCATCTTTCAAACCAATAGCTTGCTATCCCACATAAAACACATCCTTTTTTATCTATCTTTGTTGGTATTATTTTATCAAAAACTGATATATTATCTGTAAAAACAAATTTTAATTTATTGCCTCCAATATCATAAACTTCCTTAACCTTTCCTTTTCTAATCATCATTTTCTCACCTCACTAAATCAATCATATTTATTATCCCCATGTATTTTTCATTCTTGCATACAATTGCAAATCCTTGCTTATCAACTATTTTAATTACTTCCTCTCTTGCTTTTGGGCTGACGCATCTTATACCAGTTTCCATAAATCCTTTAACAGGAGCGTCCAATGGAGATGTTTTTTCTGAATGATACCCTCTAATTTTTTCATGCGTAGTTTCTACTCGCAGCACATCTCTTATTCTTATTACTCCAACAAATTTATCATCCCTTGCCACTGGGATAACACCCTCATTAAGTTGCTTCAAACGATTTATCGCAGTTGCCATACTATCATTTTCATTTAATGGCTCAACTGCCCTCATCATATCTCCAGCTTTTTTAACACCAATTTTTATGGAAATATCAACAGCCGTTATATACCCAGCGAGCCCGCCGCCGTATGTAACAATAATAAATGGCTGCCCGCAATCTATCATTTTTTCTCTTGCTTTTTCTATTGAATAACTTGCATCCAATTTTGGCACACCAACAACAAAATCCTTGATTTTTTCATTGCTTGATAACTTTCTTTTTAGCAGCCTTCTTTCATCTATTATCCCCCATGGTTTTTTTCCATCCATTATTATTGGAAGCGAACCTTCTCCATAAATATAACCAAAAATTTTACTTATTTCATCATTTTTATCCAATTTTTTGAAATCTTTTCTCACCATGCTTTTTATCATATATCTATATGGGCATTACTTTTTTAATGTTACTGGCTACATTTCTTCTAATGCCTCTATACCTAACAAATTTAAACTACTTTCCAATACTTGTCTTGAAGCATTTACCAAAGCAAGTCTATCCTGCTCTTCTT
>CAZYCK010000103.1:0-4333 GCA_964646055.1 uncultured Thermoplasmatales archaeon
CAAATTGCCATGTGTAATTTACAATGCTTCCATCTAAATCATAACTACTGGAAGCGTTAAATTGTATATTATCCAAATCATTCGGTTGCTCTGGCTTCCATGAAAAGTTTGCTATAGGAGGAACATTTGCAAAATATATGTATGTGCTGGAATTTATAAGATAAACTGGTATTTTGTTTGCTTCTGAATTGCTTACAGTTATATTCTTTATATCAAAATTTGATTCTCCTGCTGCAACACATTTGAAGGTAATGCTTGCAATACTAAAATTTCCATTCATGCTTTCATTTGATTTAACAAAAGCCTTTATTGTGCCATTCATAACATTATATGTATAGTCAAATGATGATGAAAAATTCATAAAATTGAGCATATTCTCATTATAAATCAAATCGAAATTGGTGCAGTTGAAATCTGTTACATTCATGATTGATAAATTTACTTTAATTATGGAGCCCCATTCAGCATTTTCGGGAGGAGATAGCTTTACAATTGTTTTAAAAATATTTATTTCAGTTCCATTCCAAATTGTATTTATTTCATTACCATCACTATCGCTCATGGTTCCGTTTACGTTAATAAAAAATTTTCCTGGCAAACTTGCTTTAAACTTTATTACAGATAGGTAGCCATCTCCAGTAACATTTTCTACTCCAGGCATATCTTGAACTATCCTGCAGATTCCATTTTTTATACAATAGCTACTTATTGGTATGCTGTAATTTTTTATTACTCCAGATGTTATATTTACAATTTCAAACGAATCTGGGTAAATTATGGAATAATTGGCAGCGTCAAAATTGCTAACATTTGCATTGACATATAAATTAAATTCTTCATTGACAATTATGTTATGAGGCGAATTGAGACTAACATGAGCAGCACTCACAAAGGCAAAAGAGAATATGAAAGCCAGCAAAATGAAAGGCAACTTCATTTGCCCACTATCATCTCTATTATTCTATTTACATCCTGCTCATCAACAACATTGTCACCGTTTGCGTCAGCAGGCGGCGGCGCTGCCATACTGTTATTTGCAATTATTATTTCAAGTGATGTCACATCCAGTGCATTTATTTTTCCATCCATATTTACATCACCTCTCTTCCATACATGAATGCTTTTTTCAATGCTGAATTGTTTTCCATATACATCAATTACGGTTAAATTCACAGTATAGCATCCTGCTTTTTTGTATATATGTGTCGGATTTTTTTCATGGCTTGTTGTTCCATCTCCAAATTGCCATAGCCACTGCTGTATCATCCCTATAGAAGTGTCATTGAAATATGCCGTTTCATTCTCAAAAATGAATGAATGGGTAAAATTCGCAATTATTTTTTCAATTGTTGAAAAATGATGGAAAACAATGCTTTCTACCCTGCTATCATTTGCAACAACTTTCCAATTGTAATTAGTGCCATATTCTAAATGAACTGCAACGCTTATTGTCCCGTTTTTAGTATTCAATGAATAAATTTTGCTTCCATTTCCCCAATAAAATGTTACATTCATTAAATCTCCATCTTCGTCATAAACATTTGCCATTAAAGATATGCTAACGTCTGTAATTGAGCCATTTACAGGAGAAATTATTGTAATATTTGGCTTATGATTTTCTTTTGCAGGAATTGTAAAGTTTTTTATCCCCCCATAAGAAATTCTTCCATTTGAGCCAACAGCAACAGCTTGATAATAATATTTTCCACTCTCTAACCCACTTATATTTACATTATATAGCCCAGTTTTATTAATTAACAAAACAGATGTTGTAAATCTTTTGTTGCTCCAATATTCAAACCATAAATAACAGAAAGAACTATCTCCCATTGAACTCAAATTTGCATTTAAGCTTACATTGCCTTTAGATAAATTTGCATTCATTGTGGCAATAGAAGGCATTGCTGGTAAAGAAATTGTTCTAAATGTAAGGTTTCTTCCATAAGATATGCCATTGCTATTTTCCACTACAGCTCTATAATAATATGTTGTATTTTCTTTTAATCCTTCAATAGAAAGAATTTCATTAAATTCTCCTTTTTTATTCATGATTTTTTTGTCTGTTGATAACTTGCTGCCGTTCTTTTCCCAGTATTCAAAATATACATAGCACTGGCTGTCTCCCCCCATATCAGTCAAATTTCCTTTCAAAATTACAGCATAATCTATACTTTCTGTTTCTGTTAAAGGATTTTTATATCCTGTTAAAAATGTTATATCATTTCCATAAGATATTCCATTGCTATTCTGTGCAACTGCTCTAAAATGATAAGTTTTGCCAGCATCCAAGCCACTTATATCCATGCTAAAGGATGAAGCACTATTTAATGAAATAATGGCTGTTGAATGCCCATAACTTGTTGTTTCACCATATTCAAACCATACTTGACAGCTGGCTGCGCCGCCTAAATCAATAAGATTGCCATTCAATTTTGCAGAACTACTTGTCACATTATTTGCATTTGATGTTGAAACAGATGGCGACATTATATGAGTTGTAAATGTTATATCATTTCCCATGGCTGTTCCATTGCTGTTTTTTGCAACTGCTCTAAAATGGTAAGTTTTATTGACTTCCAATCCAGATATGGTTGTTGAAAATGTGCATGAAGAATATTTTGTTTGTTTGGTGGTTGAATGCCCATAACTTGTTGTTTCACCATATTCAAACCATACTTGACAACTGGCTGCTCCTACATTATTTAAATAGCCATTTAAAGTCGCTGAATTATAGCCAACGCCTGTCGCAGAATTTGTTGTAACAACTGGATTAACAGGAGGAGTATGGAATGTTATATCATTTCCATAAGAAATTTTCCTGCTATTTTTTGCAACTGCTCTAAAATGATAAGTTTTATCGGGTTTTAATCCAGATATGGTTGTTGAAAATGTGCATGAAGAATATTTTGTTTGTTTGGTGGTTGAATGCCCATAACTTGTTGTTTCACCATATTCAAACCATACTTGACAACTTGAGTCTTTCAATTCAATCAAATTTCCACTAAGCTTAACTAAATTTCCTATAATATCTGCTCCAAGTGTAGAAACACTCGGATAACCAACGAGGAAAAAGCTAACATTTTGGGAAGTGCTTGCATGAGTATCTAAAATAAAAGTTTTGCTATTATCTTCATTGTTATATGAACAATATACTTCTATATTATCTCCATTCTCGCAGTTAGGCAAATTAAACAAATCTGCTTGATAAAACCCATTGCTATTAGTTGTAGCTATTATTTGGCTCCCTTTAGATAAATCCTTTATGACAACATTTATACCGCTCGGCAAGTAGCTCCCGCTCGAATCCTTTATATATCCATAAACGGGAAATGGTTCATTCAAAGCCTTTCCTTTTTCAATAATACTTGATGCTGTAAAAATCAGCATCAAGCATACCCCTATAACAACTATTTTTTTCATTTTATCACCTCTATACCAAATTCACCACCATTTGTGACTCTTAAAACAATACAATCTCCTGGCGAGATAACAAAATCATAAGAAGGAGGAGAAATGCCAACTACATAATCATCATAGCTTCCTTTACTTGTATTCCATTTGCTTACTACACTACCAGTTGGCATTATGTTATTGCCAATTAAATTGGCGAGCTCAGAGGCTTTTGTTGAATTTAAACAACTCCATACGATGTGGTTGACAACATTGTTTGCATTTTTAATAATGGAAACATTTCTATCATGCAATAAAATTGCTGATTCATTAAATTGACCACCATTTGCAACTCTTAAAACAATAGCATCATAAGGATGAATAACAAAATCATAAGAAGGAGGAGAAATGCCAACTACATAATCATCATAGCTTCCTTTACTTGTATTCCATTTGCTTACTACACTACCAGTTGGCATTATGTTATTGCCAATTAAATTGGCGAGCTCAGAGGCTTTTGTTTCGTTACTTAGCCATGGAATATAATTTACAACATTGTTTGCATTTTTTACTAAATTTATTTTTGTATCAACTTTTATAATTTTTGAAATGTTTGCACTTATACTTCCATTAAAAACTGTTAGAGTGACAGTATAATAGTTTCCTATCGGGTAGCCATGTATTGGATTTTTTTCATGACTTGTTGTTCCATCTCCAAATTGCCATAGCCAAGAAGTTGCTCCTATTGATAAATCTGTAAATTGCGTCTCTTCATTTGATAAAGGATGCAATGGCAGCCATGAAAAATTCGCAACTAAAGAAATATTTTCAATTGTAATTTCTTTTGTTATTGAATTTGTTGCTCTATCATCATCTACAATAACAAGGGTAATATTATAATTACCACTTTTATTGAATGAATGGGTTATAAAAGGCTCTGATG
>CAZYCK010000104.1:0-3145 GCA_964646055.1 uncultured Thermoplasmatales archaeon
TTCCTCGCTTTCAATATCCTTTGCTTCCAAATAAGAAAATTTTCTGTTTTTTGGCAAGACAAGATGGACAAAAATTTTTGCCCAGAATGAATGTTTTTTTCTTTTTAAGTAAACTATATCTGCATCTTTAGATTGCTTTATTAAATTATTTAAAGTTTGAGCATCTATCATGCTTCCAAGAAATACAATTCTTTCCCCAATGCTTTCTTTAAAGGCATTTGTAATAAATTTATTCAAGCTATCGGCTTTTATTTTTTTTACATTCTCAAAATTTTTATATAGCCTGTCAGGAACTATTATTTCATGCTCTTCTTCAATTTCATCTATGCCATCTAGCAATTTTTTGTCAAAGTATGTTATTATTATAGAAATCATGCTTTTCTCACTTTCAATTTCAACCTTTCCTGCTTGATTACTACAATTTTTTCTCCTTTCTCTATTTTTTCATCTGATTCAGCTTTCCATATTTCTCCCATTACCCTGACTTGTCCTTCTGGTTCTATATCTGTTATTGCAACACCTTCCCTTCCCAATAAATCACCTTCTCCTATTCTTGGTTTTATTTTTTTAGCTCTTGCAACTTTAATTAAAGCATAAATAAAAAATGAGGCTATAGCAATGACAATCACAATGCTTCCTATTCTAAATGATAGATACCAGTTTTTCGGCATCTCATTTATTGCACTGCCGGCTGGCAATAGCATTATACCAAAAATTAGTGTTATTATTGCTGCAACAGTCCAGAAACCAAATGTTGGTGTCAGTGCTTCAACAATCATAAAAATTATGCCCAATGCAATCAACAATATTCCTGCAGCATTTATTCCAATATAGGAGAGACCATATAATGCCAGTATTATCAAAATTGCACCGATTGTTTCTGGTAAATGAAATGTAGGAGTGAAAAATCCTATTATTAAACCAAAAAGTCCAATTGTTAAAAACAAAGAAGCTATCTGAGGGTCTGATAAATAATTTATTATTTTTCCTTTTATGCTTGGCTGAATTTTGAATATTTTTGCACCTGTTAGATTTAAAGTATTATTCTTTATTGTTATCCCATTTAATTTCTTTATAAGCTGGGTTATATTTGAAGCAATGAATTCTATTTCTCCATATTCCAATGCTTCTTTTTCAGTCAAAGCAAGATTTTCTGTAACAAATTTTTCTGCAATTGTAGCATTTCTTCCATGGGATAAAGCCAAGCTTTTCATTTTTGCAGTATATGCATTTACTTCTTTCTGAGGAGCTTCTTGAGGTAAACCTGTGGCTGGATTTATAATGCGGGGCTGACATGCTCCTATTGTTGTAGATGGAGCCATAGCTGCAATATCGGAAGACATCAAAATGTACGTGCCTGCAGAAAATGCTTGAGCGCCTGCTGGAGCAACATATATGACAACAGGAACCTTTGAATTTTCTATTGCTTCTATTATATTATCCATAGAGTTTGCCATCCCTCCTGGAGTTGATAAAGAAACTATTAAAACTTCTCCGTTCCTTGCTTCTTTTAATGCTTTCTCAAATTCATATTCCGTCCCTCCAGCAATCATTCCCTCAATGCTGATAACATAAATTCTCTTCTCTTTTGCATGAGATGGAATAAATGTCAAGCTTATTGACAGGATAAGCAGCATAGCAATTACAATTATTTTCTTCACAGATGTATTTGCGTAAGGATATTTATTTTTTAGCTTCATTTCCTTTTCAAAGCAATCAGTATAAATTTTATATCAGCCATTAATATCCTACTATGAAAATAGTTGTTATAGGAGGCTCGGCGGCGGGCATGGCGGCGGCAGCCAAATCAAAAAGAATGAGCAATAATGCTGATGTTACAGTCTTTGAAAAAAGCAGGTTTGTCTCTTATGCTCCATGCGGCTTGCCATATTATTTTGAAGGACTGGTTAAAAAAATTGATGATTTGGTCTATTATACTGTTGATTATTTTAGGGAAAAAAGAGGAATAGATGTTAGAACAGAGCATGAAGTTATAGATATAGACGAAGAAGGCAAAGAAGTGGTAGCCATTGATAAAAAAGGAAGAGAAGTTAAAATGAACTATGATAAACTTGTAATCACAACTGGAGGAAAGGCATTTAAGCCTGGCATAAAGGGGATTGCTTTAGAAGGAATACATAGTTTAAGAACACTTGAAGATGGAGAAAGCCTGCTTAAAGATGTTAAGAAAGGGAAAGTTATTGGGATAGTTGGAGCAGGATATATCGGAATTGAAATGGCAGAAGCTTTCTTGAAAATGGGTAAAAAAGTAAAAATGTTTGAAATGATGGAGCATGTCATGCCATCTTTTGATAAAGAAGCAGCAAAAATAATTGAAAATGAATTGCTTTTACATGGAGTGGAACTTCATTTAAATGAAAGAGTGGAATCTTTTGAAGGAAATGATGCAATTAAAAAAATTGTTACTGAAAAGGGAAGCTATGACATAGATGCTGTCCTCCTTTCTATAGGAGTAAAACCAAATGTTGATTTAGCCAAAAAAATTGGATTGGAAATTGGTGAAACGGGGGGAATAAAAACAAACGAATTCATGCAGACAAGCAATGAAGACATATATGCTGCTGGTGATAATGTTGAAACAAAAAATATTGTTACTAAAAAACCTGCATACATGCCTTTGGCACCTGCTGCAAATAAAATGGGTAGAATAGCAGGAGAAAATGTTATAGAAGGAAATAAAAAAGTTTTCCCTGGAGTTGTTGGGACATCAATAACAAAATTTTTTGATTTGCAAATAGGAAAAACTGGATTGTCATTAAATGAAGCCATAAAAAATGGATTTTATGCTGTTGCTGCAGACATTCAACATGGGACGAGAAGCCATTATTATCCAAACAATAAAAAAATAAATGTAAGGTTTATAGCTGATAAAAAAAGCCATAGGCTGCTTGGAGCAGAGATTATAGGAGAAGAATCTGTCTTAGGAAAAATAAATACTCTCGCAGCAGCGATAACGAATGGAATGACAGTTGAACAGATTGCAATGCTTGATATGGGGTATGCGCCTCCTTTCGCCCCTGTCTGGGATGCTGTCATAGTTGCTGCAAATGTAATACAAAAAAAGCTGTCATGAAATTTATATAGCCTGCTTAAATCAATTTGTGGAGAAGAAGGGTTATCTATA
>CAZYCK010000104.1:3245-4331 GCA_964646055.1 uncultured Thermoplasmatales archaeon
CTGGAATAATGATTCAGCAATATAGTGGGCCCGCCGAGATTTGAACTCGGGTTACCAGCACCCCAAGCTGGAAGGATACCAAGCTACCCCACGGGCCCAATGGACCGGGCGGGATGCTCATGCAACTTGCTATGCAAGTTGCAATTTGAACCCGCGACCTCTGCCTTGCGAAGGCAGCAATCTTCCACTGATCTACCGGCCCATTATTGCTTATGTTGCCAATGTATTTATATCTCATCTGCTGCTATTCTATCTTTACATGCGATATGCCTTCATCATCTTCATATATTTTTATTATGTGTTCCATTTCGTCTTTTATTTCTTCTATATGGGTAATGAGCAGTACTTGGCTAAATTGTGATTTCAATTCATTTAGTGCATTTAAAATATTTTTTCTTCTTTCGTTATCTTGCGAGCCAAATATTTCATCCAATGCTATAAATTCAAAATTTGTATCTGCTCTTCTGCTGATTAATTCTGATATCGCAAGCCTTAATGAAAGATTTGCTAAATCTTCTTCCCCCCCAGAAAATCTGTATATTGGAAATCTTTCTCCTTTATCATATATAAAAATATCATAATTATCATCTATCTCAATATTATTGTATTTACCGCCAGTAAATATAGAAAAGAAATGGGATGCATAAAATGACAAGGAGGGTCCAATTTTTGAAATTAGATAATTTTTAAATTTATTCAGCAACTCTTCAAGCAATATTAAATCAGCAATTTCTTTTTTCATATCATTTATCTTCTTTCTATATGAATTTTGCTCTTCTATTTCTTTTTCTATCATTTCTATTTCTTTTCTTATATAAAGCATCCTTTCTTCTTTTTTTATCTTTTCCTCTCTTAATTTTCCCATTTCTTGCACAATTTCTTCATATTTTTTCTCTACTTTTTCGTATTCCTTTCTATCAAAAGATAAAGATTTTATCTGCGTGTCTATTACTACCATTTCTCTTGATATTTCATCAATATTTTCTTTTATTATCTTAATTGATGAAATAATCGAAGGCAATCTTTCCATTTCTTTTTGTAATCTTATTGCTTCCATTTTTGTCTTTTCTATCTCTTTTATTCTCA
>CAZYCK010000105.1:0-4247 GCA_964646055.1 uncultured Thermoplasmatales archaeon
CCTGCAATTATTGCATAATTGCTCGCCAAAAATGAAAAAGCCATTACCAATACAACTATTTTTTTCATAATAGTATAGCAAATAAATTTTAAAAATTTATGGGCAACCGCAACATATATTCTTTTTTATTATCTTTTCTTTTCCTTCAGCATGTCTGACTAATTTTATCGAAGGAACTGCAATTTCTTTTATCCCATGCTGATATGCAATGGCATCTACACCATTGCGGGGGCGCATACAGCCAAGAGCCAGTCTTTTTATTTTTCTTTTTGCCTCGTCAAAAAATTTTGGCAACGCTTCCATATCTACTTTAACATTTTCAAAAGGTGTTCCTTTTGTCGGCATAATAACATCTATGACCAATTTTTCTATTTTGTAGTTTTTTACCCTATCCAAAATTTCCCATTCTTCTATATTTCCATAATTTAATCCAACTGTTATATGAGGAGAAACTTTCATCCCTTCATCTAACAATAATTCCATATTTTTGAAATAGTCATCTGTTGTTGCATTTAGTCCAAACACATTTTTTATTCCATTGTTGCATGGTAAATCAATAAATGCTATGCTGGAACTTTCATAAATTTCATGGGCAAGATTTTTATCTATAAAGCCAGGATGGATTGCTATGCACATCTTTTTTCTCAAAATTTTCATTGATGGAAGCATTTTTTTTAAATTAATTAACCTTCCACTCTTATCAAATCCACCGCTTATTAGCATGCCATTTAATTCATGCTTATTTCCATACTCCAGAAGTTTTTTTCCGTCAAAAATTTTTCTCATTGAATTCAGATACTTGCCCATACAATGTTTGCACATTAGCTTGCAATTTGATATTGCTATTGGAGGAAAATGTGGCATAGGATAATAAGCAATCATTTTAACCCCAAAAAATTTTTGAATATTTCCATTCCATATTGAGTATGCTCAACCTCAGGATGAAACTGCAATCCAAAAAATGGCTTCTCTTTATGACGTATTGCTTGGATTTTGCAATAATCAGACGAGGCAAGCAAAACAAAATTTTCTGGAATTTTTGTAACCTCATCATTATGACTTTCCCATGCAATTATTTTTTTTGGTAATCCTTTAAAAATTTTATCTTCATTTAAAATTTCTATTTCAACTTTCCCATATTCAGGTGTTTTTGAAGGCTTGCATTCTCCACCAAAAAATCTTGCCATATATTGATGCCCTGCACATATGCCCAAAATAGGAAAATCTGCTTTTTCTAAATATTCATCTATATTTCCAAGCTTGTCTTTCAATCCAATTCTTGGTGCTCCTCCTGAGATAACTATTGCATCAGCATCCTTGATTTTTTTGAAAGGAACATCATTAGAAACTATTTCTGAATCAACTCCAATATATCTTAAAACACGCCACTCTCTATGAGTCCATTGACCGCCATTATCGATTACATATACTTTCATAATGTTAAAAATACAAGCTTTTTAATTCTTTATCCATTCTTTCATTCCAGCTTTTTTTACAATATTTTCTATAGATACCATATCTCTGCTATAAAATAAATGACTTTTGCAATTGCAATCACTTGAACCAAATTTTGGAATGTAGCTTAGATCAAATTTTGATGCAATCATGCATTCTTCTTTTTCATTACTTTCTTTATAAAATATTTTTTTAATTGAAGCATGCTGGAGTAAATAGTCTATGTGCCATCTTAGCTTTTTTTCTTTTCTTATATGTCTTCCAATTCTTTTTTCAAGGCTATTCAATGCTGAGCCGACATAGGCATAATAACCTTTTTTAAAATAAATTTCTCCAAGTTTGCCGACTTTTATTCTCCTTGGCTCATTAATTTTAGCAATTAAAACGTAGCTTCCTTTCATGAATTGATAACGAAAGGTGATAAAAAAGTTTAATACATCTTTTGCATTACTTTGTTATGACATCAATTAAAGATTTGGAACCAAAAATTTTGTGGAAATATTTTGATGAGATAAGGCAGATACCAAGATGCTCAAAGCATGAAGAAAAAATTGCAGAATATATTGTTAAAAAAGCAAAAGAGCTTGGCTTAGAAGTTACACAGGATAAAGTGGGCAATGTCATAGCAAGAAGAAAAGCATCCCCAGGCTATGAAAATATTCCAATGGTTACTTTGCAATCACATATAGACATGGTTTGCGAGAAAAATAAGGAAGTGGAGCATGATTTTAATACACAAGGCATCGATGCCTACATAGATGGAGATTATGTAAGAGCAAGAGGAACAACGCTCGGCGCCGATGACGGCATAGGCGTCGCCGCCTGCCTTGCAATGATGGAAACAGAGGAAAAGCACCCTCCTTTAGAATTTTTATTTACTGTAGATGAAGAAACAGGAATGACTGGAGCCTTCAATATTGAAAAGGAATATATTAAAGGGAAGATGCTTGTAAATCTTGACAGCGAGGAATTTGGAAGCATTTATATTGGATGCGCTGGCGGCGCCAACAGCGATATACGCTTGCCATTAAAATTTGAAAATAAAAGCGGCAATGGTTTGAGAATAGCTATAAAAGGATTGAGAGGAGGGCATTCTGGAGTTGAGATTGATAAAGGAAGGGCAAATTCATTGAAATTGATGGGAAGGGTGCTATATAACATAAATGCAAGTATAAGCAAGATTGGAGGAGGAGATAAGTTCAATGCAATTCCAAGAGAAGCTTTTGCAGAAGTTATGGTTGATGATATGGAAAAAGCGAGGAAAAAGATTGAAGAGCTGGAAAAAGCATTCAGAGATGAATATAAGAGAAGTGAGCCAGATTTAAAGATTGAAGTCAGCAATGTTGGGATAGAAAAAGTCATTGAAAAAGAAATGAATGAGCGTATAATAAAAATGTTGATGGGCTTGCCTCATGGAGTTCTTGCAATGAGTCAGGAAGTGCCTGGCTTGGTGGAGACATCTACAAATCTTGCAAAAGTTGAAATGGATGGTGAATTGCATATTGTAATGAGTTCAAGAAGTTCAATAAATTCTGCTCTTGAAGCAACATTGCAAAAAATAAGAAGCATAGCTGAACTTGCAGGAGCAGGCGTTGAAGAAGGAAGCCGTTACCCAGGATGGAAGCCAAACAGAGATTCAAAATTGCTGAAAATTGCCGAAAAAGCTTTCAAAGAATTGTATAATAAAGAACCAGAAGTAAAAGCAATTCATGCTGGCTTGGAAACAGGAGTTATAGGAGAAAGAGTTGGAATAGATGAAATGATTTCATTTGGTCCAGATATACAGCATCCACATAGCCCTGATGAAAATGTAAAGATAAGCAGCGTTGAAAAATTCTGGAAATATTTATTGCATTTAATTGAAAAAATATCAAAAGAGTGGCAATAAAATTCTTTTCCTTTTTTTTATTTTTAGATGCTCTGACGATATGTTAAAGCTTGCCACCACATAACTTATACAGAGGCAGGCAAAATGGGCAAATTTTTGGAAATATTGTATATAAGATATGATAAAATTAAGGGGCATAGAGGGCAAGAGAGGGATTGCCCCTACGCCTCACACATATGATTTATTTCACCAACATTATGATTAATGCGAGAATCTTTAGGATTCCGCAAATAATCACAAGTTCCCTCTCAGTGAGGGTGATTGCGATTTTCATCGCTTTGCACCTCCGCTCTCTTCATTTCCCTGCACTAAAGGGAGCGACCTTAGGCCATGCAGGGTTGACCAACATGCGCCCAATAACGGGCAACATACATATACCCAACAATGGGCAACATTGTGTGAGGCATTCGCCCCATAAACTAATGCTTTAAACTTTAAAAAGATATGGCTTAGAATTACAATAATCCCATTTTCACATTATGATGAATTTTCTCTCCTTGCCTTATTAACATAATATAAGTATCATAGGGTGAGCAATGTGAATTGTGAAAAATAAGAGAAGATTTTTCACATTAGCGATTTTGCATTAAAGGTAATACTTTATACACATCCTTAAAATTTATATATTGCCCCGTGCTAATTTTATATGCAAACTAAAACCAATTGCGAGATCAAGTGTTTAATATGTGGAAAATGGTTTTCATCTCCGATACAATTTGGAGACGCTGAATCTTTTTTAGCAGCCAATTGGTAGGCAACAAAATACGATGCCCATATTGTGGAAACATGACTGATTGTAATAAAGAAAATATGCGATTTGTTGAAAGAAGAGAAGATGGAAGGGTCACTTATGTGGAGGGCAAAAATACTATCTAAGCAGAATCAAAACTTTTGATTGCTATTA
>CAZYCK010000106.1:0-3977 GCA_964646055.1 uncultured Thermoplasmatales archaeon
AGGGAAGAAAATGCAATCAAGACCTATAAAATTTTTGAAAGAAATGGATTGACAGAGCCAGAAAAAATTTTGGAAGCAGGATGGGACGCTATTGTTTTTTATTTAGATGAAGGAGGTTATACAAGATATGATTTTAAGACTGCTGATAAACTGCTAGAGGCATGCAGAAATATAATAAAAAAGGGTGGGATTAAAAAAATATTGAGAGAAAAAGATTTGAGGAAAGAACTTAAACTTGCAAAAGGAATTGGAGATGTTACCATAGACATTTTCCTTAGAGAAATGGGTATGCCACATAAAATATCAAAATATGCGTTGATGGCTGCAAAGAATCATGGATTGCTTGATAAGAATAAAATTAAAAAAATTAAAGGAATTGATGCCATTGAGCTTGAAATTGCTTTAATGAAACTTGGTAGAGATTACTGTAGAAAAAATAAATGCCAGGAATGTCCAATGCCATGTAAAGCAAAAGGTTTATGATGGTGTAGTATTAAATAACAATGAAAATAAAAGGAATAGATAGAGATTGCCTCGAAACAATAAAAGAAGGAGCAAAGGCTATGCACCCTCGCGAATTTCTTGCTCTCCTTTCAGTTGGAGATGATAAAACAATAATATCTGAAATTGTTATGCTACCTCAAATGACTTATGGTAAGCGGCATGCTACTTTCAATATATATATGGCTCCAATAGATTTTTCAATAGTTGGAACTGTTCATTCCCATCCAAGTGGTGTTCCACTGCCATCTGAAGAAGATTTAATCACATTCAGTAAAAATGGTGTTATACACATAATAATTGCTTATCCTTATAATGATGAATCATGGAAAGCCTATGATTTTAATGGAAATGAAGTTGATTTAAAGATAATTGAATAATTTATTGTTTTAAAATTTCTTCATATACTTTTATCAAATCTTTTATAGTTTTTGATATATCATGTTCTCTTGCTGTTTTGCATGCTTTCATTCCCATTTTTTTTCTTAGCTCTTCATTTGATGCAAGTAATTTTATTGCTTCAACAAATTCATCAACGCTATTTCCTTTTAAACAATTTTCTCCATGAATGAACCAATTCTTATATACTTCTATATCTCTTAAAACAACCGCTTTTTTACATGCTGATGCTTCCATCAAAACATTTCCATAACTTTCTGCATATGTAGGAAAGAAGAATATATCTGCTCCATTATAAGCAAGGGGCATTTCATTAAATGGAAGATATGGAATATTTATAACATTTTCAGGAAATTCAATACTAACTTTTTCCATTCCCTTTTCACTTGACCCAATCCATAAAAAAGTTTTATCTTTCATTCTTTTTGCAACTTCAACAAATTCATGAATTCCTTTTCTTGGAATCATTAAGCCAACTGATAAAACAACAAATTTTTTCTCTAAGCCATACTTCTTTCTAAACTTTGCTCTCATTTCTTCTGACTGCTTGAACATTGAAAAATTGATTCCATTTGGTATAACATATAAACTCGATTTTATTTCGTTTTTTTCCATCCAACTTTTTACATAAGGTGTAGCACATATAACTGCATCTGCCAAATTATAAAGATATACAGAATATTTATGGAAGACTGGATGGAGTAACTTACCAAATTTAAGCCCGCCTATTATAAGCTCCGGCAGGTGGCGGGCATGGATGACAATTTTTGCTCCACTTTCCCTTGCTTTTTTTATTAAAAATAGATAATTTGGCATCGGAGTGTGTAAATGGATAATGTCGCAATCTTCTGGTTTATCAATACATGCATCTATGCCAGCTTCTCTCAATTTTTCAACCAAGACTGGAACTTGTGTGCCCATTCCCCCCGCATTTTTAAATTCAACGATTCTCATGAGTTTATCAAGCCCTGTTATCATGCATACCTTCATTTTATCTCAATATCTTCTTTATTACATAAATCTTTTTATTTGATGAAACGTGATAGCTTCTTATAAATTGTGTTTCTATTTTGAATATTATTCGCTAATCGGCAACACTTAAATATTGGAAACAGAATTATCGACAAAGGAGAAGCATGCATTTGGATATTTTGGTTAATGGGCTGACTTTGGCAATTATACTCCTTGGGGTTATATTCTCAATCACAAAATTAAACAGAAGAAATTATAAAAAAAATGGATTATTAGCCAAAAAATTGATATTATCTATTATCTGGATCGGATTTATCCTCTCTATAGTTTCTACAGTGGTTTTTTATCAGGACATAAAAAATGCCCATGATATAGATGATGCTACAGAAGGGGCGGTATCAAATTTTTTGAAAGGTGTAAATCCATACAAAGAAAATGTTGTGCCCAGATTTTCAGAAAAATATCATGGAGATAACACACCAATGGTTAATTCCACATATAACTACCTTCCTTTATCTCTTCTTTTTTATTCTATTCCCTATTATATTTTTCATGAGTATTTAGGGACATTATGGTATCCGATGGTCAATTTAATCCTTGGTTTCGCAGTATTCCTTATGGCATCATATACATTTCCTGCTATATCTAAAAAAATTTTTTTGCCAATCATTGGAATGATATCTCTTTTTTTTATTTTTGATAATGTTATGCTTGCTTTACTGTTTCTATCCATTGCTTTCTACTATCTAATAAAATCGAGAGAAAAATACAGATATTTTTTTGTATTATTATTTTTATTTCTGACTGTTTCTGTCAAATTTACGGGTCTAATAATATTATCTGTATTCTTATTATATCTTATTCAAAAATACAGGTTTAGAAACGGCAATATAAATGCACAGATTGCACTTTTTATAATCTTATCATCTCTTTTAACTATTATCTTAATTTTTCCATTCGGGTTGCATAATGTGCTATACTCAACGATATTCTATTTCTCAAGCATATCAATAAGATCACAAAGTTCTGTCTATGGAGGAACACTGCTTACATGTATATGTAATTCCCAATGTTTTTCCTTTGCAAGCACTCTATTAATTATTATTTTAGTAGCATCAAGCATATTTATAAAGCCTCTATATGCAAGACTCTTCTTCCCAGAATCTTTGCTACCATTTTTTACTATTCAAGCATCCCATGCTCTTCTTATGGTTCCTATCTATAGTTTAATGGTCATGGTCATATTAAAGATATTTCCAGAATTTGAGCTATCAGAAGAGAGTTTCAAACTTTAAAATTCGAATAATTTTTAAATTAGTAGCGATTACAGCTTATGCTCTATCTAATAATAGGAATAATAATTCTTTTGGTTGTAATAATTTTTCTTTTATACATAACTGCAATATACAATAAGTTTAAAAGGCTCAAGAATGCTGGCGACGCCACCTTGGGGCAGATAAAAGTTGCGTTGAAAAAAAGGCTTGATATGCTTTCAGAACTTGTTGATAGTGTCAAAAGCTATGCAAAATTTGAGAAAACTACGCTTGAGAATATAACAAAAATGAGGAGTGAGGTTATGAAAGGAGGGATAAAAGATATAAAGAAAATAGATGATGCAAGCAGAAAAATTTTAGGAGATATAAAAGTGGCTGTTGAAAATTATCCAGAATTAAAAACATCTGAAACTGTAAATAAATTGATGGAATCTACGGCCAGTGTAGAAGATGAGATAGCAAGGCATCGATATACATACAACAACATTGTTCAGGAATATAATACAATGATAGATGTTGTTCCTTCAAATATGATTGCATCTATGTTTTCCTTTAAAAAGATGGAATATCTTGAATTTAAGGAAGGTAAGCCATCTTTAAGGTGGGGAGTTTGAAGGAAGGATGGCAACTTTCTGTATATATAATTTTAGCAATCTTAATAGCATTTGCTGGTTACTTTATTATAAGCCATGTTGAATATAATGGAAGTTTAGTAGTAAATGAATATGAAGCCCATCTTTCTTTAAATAACTTTAAAGAAAGCTATGAATATGCTGTAAACAATCATTTCACCATGCTTTATCGTGTATGGAATGCTCCCTTATTTTACAA
>CAZYCK010000107.1:0-3934 GCA_964646055.1 uncultured Thermoplasmatales archaeon
GCATAAATTGTTTCAATTCTTGAAAGCTCGCTGACATTCATTTTTTTATATATTGCTAAAGCAATCTTATTTATATGCAAGGAAGCACCATTTCCAACAGCTTGAGCTCCTACAATTACGCCATTCTCATCTGCAAGCAATTTTATAAGAATTTTATCTCCTTTCATATAAACTGGCAACAGGCTTCCAACAAATTTTGAACGCATTTTTGCATCTTTTTCCATTAAACCGACGGAGGCAATTTCTACATTAAATAGTTTTGTTGTCTTTGCCCATAATGGAGGCAGCAATTTTTCTTTTCCCCCAGCAGCATTTATTCCCGCCACCATGCCCTGACGTGTTGCAATGCTTCCTAATCCGACAAGCGTTGTCCTTCCAAAAAAATCTTTTATCTGTGTGCAATCTCCAGCCGCATAAACATCCTCCATAGCTTTGCAATTGCTATCAACAATTATCCCTTTCTCAATTCTGCATTTATTGCAAACTCCAACACTTGCTTTATTCCCCGTAGCAACAACAACAAAATCTGCTTCATAAGTTTCATCTGCTTCAACAATGTTATTATAAACTTCTTTCACCCTGCATTCTGTTTCAACATCAATATCAATTTTTTTTAATAAGTAGTTAGCAACATCTTCATCAATCATTGCAGGAAGTATGGATGGCATATATTCCAAAATTTTAACTTTAAGCCCAAGGCTAATCAAAGATTCAGCAACCTCAAGCCCAATTAAGCCAGCTCCAATAACTATAGCCTTCTTTGATTTTTCAGCAATTTTCTTTATCTCAATTGCATCTTTCATATTGCGAAGAGTATAAGCTCCTTGCATTTTAAATGGGATACTTGCTACTGCTCCTGTTGCAATAACAATTTTGTCATATTCTATTTCCTCCCCTGCTTCTATTATTTTTGAATCAAAGTCTATTTTATGAACTTCCTCGTTTCTATAATCTATTTTTGCATTTTTAAACCATCTTGGAGAATATTCAATAATATCATTCGACGAAAGCTCACCAGAAATTACCATAGGCAAAGCACATTTTGAATACTCGCCATAACCCTCATTATCAAAAATAACAATGCTTGCCTTTCTATCATATTTTCTCGCAAATTGTGCTGCGGTGGCGCCGGCTGCCCCGCATCCCACTATAGCCAACTTCATTTAATCCCATAAAATTTTTTTAATTCATGAATAAAGCCTGTGAAACCAACATGACGAGGAATAATTTTTTTTGCCCCAGCCTTCATTAAATTATCTGCAAGTTCTGTATCAAAGAAAGCTGTAAAGCCATATACTACAGCATTTGGGTCCATTTTCATTATTTTTTTTGTCGCCTCCACCCCATCCATCTCCGGAAGTTTTAAATCCATTACAACCAAAGAAGGCTTTTTATTTTTCTTCATCAATTCCCTGTATTTTTTAACTCCTTCTTTTCCATCATAAGCTGAATAAATTTCTAAATCAAAGCCTGCTTTTTTCATATATAATTTTATCAATTCCTGCATATCTTTTTCATCTTCAACAATAAGGATTATATTATTCATAATTTATACCTCCTTCATTTTAATATACGAAAATAAATGAAGAAAGCAGTGAAAGTAGTGATGATTAAATTGCATTGTTTTTTATGCCGTGAAAATATTTAAATTTTGCTCTTTATTCTTCAAAATCCGAGCAATAAAAGCCATATATTTAAATACGCTATTGCTCCAATAGAAGAAATTAGAATTATGGAAGCTATAACATCTTCATAAAATTTATAGCGATGGCTTAAAACCATCATTGAAATTGCCATCGGCATTGCATTCATCAATACATTTATTGTTGCTTCCATTTTATTCAATGATAGCAGTGCTGCAATAATAAAAGCTATTGAAGGAAGCAAGATTATCCTCAATAAACTTAAACCAAAAGCCATTTTAAGGTTTTTATAATCTCTCCCGTATAAAAATACGCCGAGCATGAAAATTGCAACAACAGATGCGCTTCTTCCGAGCATATGTAATGGTGCTTCAATTAATGATGGCATGGGCATATCAAAAATTGAAAAAAGCAAGCCAATCAATATTGAAATTATTAGAGGATTCTTTGTAAGCCTTTTAACAACTTTTGAAAAGCTTTTAGAAAGCTTTTCCTTTGTGGCGTATAATTCAAGCAAGGTTATTGAAGTCGAAACAGCAATAATTGAAATCATGCCTGCTGCCAATGTTGCGAGTTTTTCACTAGCTGGAATTGCAAAGGTTATAAATGGAATACCAAAAAATGCAAGGCTTCCAAATATTGTGCTTAATGATATTAAATAGAAATTTTCTCTACTTATTTTAAATATTTTGTAAATGATGATGTATATAAAAAGGAGAATTATAATTGGAAGTGCTCCTGCAATAATGAATAACAAAATTTCTTCTGTAAATTTTATTTCTGAAATTGCAACAAAAAATAGAGAAGGTAAAGCAAAATAATAAACATAGGCAGATAAAACCCTTTCATCACCTTTCTTAAGAATATTTACTTTTCTTGATAAAAAGCCAAGAGAAATTAGGATAAGCAGGGGAATTATTGCTTTTATGGCAACATTCATTTATAACCCTATAGAATCATGCTTCTCCTTTATCTTCTCCGCTAACTCATCTAAAGATTTGTAATCCTCTTTTCTGGGTAGTCCTTTGATTAGTAATGGCTCTAAAAGCTCAATTTTTAAATTACTCATTGCTGCTTTTAAAATATCAACAGTCCTTCCACCCCATCCATATGAGCCAATTATGGTAGCAAACTTCGCTTTAGGGCGCAAGGCATTGACTAAATAAGCAGCCGTCAAGGCGGCAGGATGGGGACCAGCCAGTATGGTTGGCGTTGCTATGATGATGGAAGCAGCATCTACTAAATCTATCGCAAGCTCTCCCAAATCAGTGGTAATCAAATTTCTCACTCTTACTTCAATTTTTTTGTCAGCAAGGGCATCGATAAGATAATCAACCATTTTTCTTGTGCTCTCATGCATTGAAACAAAAGCTATCAACACCATATTCTTTGGTTTCTCATCAATCCATTCTTTATATGCATTGATTATGTATTCAGGATTATCATAAGCAGGACCATGACTTGGGGCAATTATTTTTATTTCTTTCTCCTCAATCTTTTTGATATTTCTTTGGATGAAATTTCTAAAAGGCATCATGATTTCTGCATAATAACGCTTTGCCTCATGATATATTCGATCATAATCTTTAGCGAATACATGAGATGTTGCGACATGGGAACCAAAAAAATCGCATGTGAAAATTATTCCATCTTCCTGCAAATATGTAGCCATTGTTTCTGGCCAATGAACCCATGGAGTCATTATGAATTCAAGTGTTTTGCCTCCAAGGCTTAATTTGTCTCCTTCTTTAACAACCATGAATTTTTCTTCTGGGAGATGAAGCAAATCCATCTCAAACTGCTTACATTTTTCATTTGTAACCACTTTCGCCATAGGAAATATCTCAAGCAAAAAAGAAAGGCAGCCTGAATGGTCCTGCTCAGCATGATTTGATATTATATAATCTATTTTTTTTACACCAAGCTCTTCAATATTTTTCTTCAACTCATTCCATTTATATGGCTCTGCTGTATCTATCAAAGCTGTTTTCTCGCTTCCAAAAATGATGTAAGCGTTGTAACTTGTTCCCTGAGGCAATGGAACAATTTCATCAAAAAGGGTACGATCCCAATCAACAACGCCAACATTATATACATTTTCAGCAATTTTTCTTATCATTGCATCACCTCAAAATCTTCTTTTGATGCCCCACAAACAGGGCAAGTCCAATCAGAAGGCAAATCTTCAAAAGCAGTGCCAGGTTCTATCCCCCCATCAGGATCTCCTTTTTCTGGGTCATAAATATAACCACATATCTTACATCTATACTTCATTTTATCGCTTGAAATAT
>CAZYCK010000108.1:0-3928 GCA_964646055.1 uncultured Thermoplasmatales archaeon
GAGATATTTTCTACTAACAATGGTTGGACATGTAAGCCATTATCATAATATAATGCAACAGGAGTTGCAATTATTGCATAGAATGGATTTTCTTTACTTGCTATTACAGGCATGGCATCTGTTCTTTCCACAAAATTTATTTTTGCTTCATTTTTGCTTTCGTTTCCAAAAACAATAGGGAGTAAAATTAATGCAATGGCTACAACAACAATTTTTTTCCATTTCATGAAGGTAATATAAAAACATGCTTTAATAATTTCGGAAAATAAATTAATAATTGTTCGTTATTTCTTAATGGGTAAATTAAGGAGAGACATAATCTTACTTGGACTAATAAGTTTTTTTACAGACATGAGCAGTGAGACGATAGCACCAATTTTACCATTTTTTTTACTTTCATTAGGAGGAAGTGGTATAGCCATTGGACTTATAATGGGCTTAGGAGATGGACTGGCAAGTATATTAAATTTTTTCTCTGGGAGGGCATCTGATAAAATAGGGAAAAGAAAGATGTTTATATCTGCAGGATATGGCTTGTCGGCAACTTCAAAACTTTTTTTCCCATTCTCAAGCAATTGGTGGAATATGCTTATTTTAAGGGCTTCAGAAAGGATGGGAAAAGGTATAAGGGGGGCGCCCCGCGACGCCTTGATTGGAGAGAGATATGAGGAAAGCAGAGGGTTTGCCTTTGGATTTCATCGTGCAATGGATACTGCTGGAGCAATTGTTGGCTCTTTAATGGCTTTTCTTTTATTCTGGCTTTTCAAACTCCAGATGAGAACAATTCTTTTCATGGCAGCTTTTTTGGCTTTCTTAGCTATTCCTCCTATCTATTTTTTAAAGGAAAAGAAGATTGCCGTAAGGAAAGAAAAAATTTTTATTTCTTCTTCATTAAAAAAATTTATTGCAATATCGTTTCTTTTTTATTTAGGTAATTTTAGTTATGTATTCTTCTTGATGAGAGCTAAAGAAGTGTGGAATAATATTGCTCCTTCAAATGCAATTGCCATATCATTTCTTTTATATATATTATTTAATATTGTATATGCATCTCTTTCCATGCATTTTGGAAAATTATCAGATAAATTAGGAAGGAGATATATTATTGTATCTGGCTATCTTCTATTTGCATTTGTATGTTTTGGTTTTATATTTATTACAGCCATTGGAAAAATTATGGCAGGCATGCTTTCTATAATTTTGTTTATTTTATATGGCATGGTATTTGCTATAATTGAAGGAAATCAAAGAGCTTATGTATCTGATTTAGGTGAATGGAAAGGATATTCTCAAGGAGT
Organism: uncultured Thermoplasmatales archaeon; assembly: GCA_964646055.1. Lineage (GTDB taxonomy): Archaea > Thermoplasmatota > E2 > UBA202 > JdFR-43 > JAGGXW01. The sequence continues at coordinate 1,299 of CAZYCK010000108.1, forward strand.
TTTTAGAGCATATATAGGTATAGCACTTATAACATCTGGATTGGTAGCAGGATTTTTATGGGATGCACACCATGAATTGGTATTTTTGTATGGTGCTGCTTTATCCATTCTTTCAGCTTCTCTGCTATCCACAGTCAATATAGAAAAAGATTAAATTTGTAGGCATATTTATTGCCATGGGCGGGTCACCTAGAGGTTGGGTGGTGGACTGCAGATCCACATACACGGGTTCAAATCCCGTCCCGCCCTTTTTACCTAACTTTCCGAAGCTGAGAGAAGCAAAAGGCATTAATATTGGAAAGGATATGATAAAATAGTATGAAAGAAGTCTTATTGAGAGTTGCCGAAGGATTGGGGCAGGATGTGGGCGCAGGCAGGGCGAGACTTGACGCAAAAACGAGGATAGAGTTGGATGTTTCTCCTGGAGATGTGATAGAAATAGAAGGGGGGAAAAAGACTGGAGCAATCGTGTGGCGTGCCCGCCCAACTGATGAAGGCTTGGGGATAATAAGGATAGACAATTTAACCAGAAAAAATGCGAAAGTCGGGATAGGAGATAAAGTTATTGTGAGAAAAATCCAGCCAAGAATTGCCGAGCGTGTTGTAATTGCTCCAGCATTGCCTCAGAGCCAGAAAATCCAATTTGGAAGAGGCATAGAAAGCTTGGTTAAAAGAGGCTTACTTAAAAGACCCGTCACAACTGGAGATACAATAGTTGTTCCTGGCATTGCATTATTTGGAAATTCTTTGCCATTTGGTGTTGTGAAAACGGACCCAAAAGGAACTGTTTTAATAGGAGAAGAAACTGATATAATTGTTAGAGAAGAGCCAGTTAAAGAAGAAATGCTCGCACTTCCGCAAGTAAGTTATGAAGACATAGGTGGACTAAAAGACGAGATAATGAAAATAAGGGAAATGATTGAATTGCCACTGAAACATCCAGAACTATTTGAAAGACTTGGTATAGACCCTCCAAAAGGTGTTCTTTTGTATGGCCCGCCAGGCACAGGAAAAACTTTAATAGCAAGAGCTGTAGCAAATGAATCAGGAGCAAATTTCTTTACAATAAATGGCCCAGAAATAATGAGTAAGTTCTATGGACAGAGTGAAGAAAACCTAAGAAAAACATTTGAAGAAGCTGAGAAAAATGCTCCTTCAATAATTTTCATAGATGAGATAGATGCAATTGCTCCTAAAAGAGAAGAAGTTCATGGAGAAGTCGAAAGGAGGGTTGTTTCTCAATTGCTAACTCTTATGGATGGATTAAAAGGAAGAGGAAAAGTAATTGTTATAGGTGCTACAAATAGACAGGATTCTCTCGACCCTGCTTTACGCCGTCCAGGAAGATTTGATAGGGAAATAGAAATTGGAGTCCCTGATAGAAATGGAAGAAGGGAAGTATTGCAGATTCATACACGTGGCATGCCTCTCTCAAAAGATGTCAATATTGATTATCTTGCAGATATAACCTATGGCTTTGTTGGAGCGGATTTAGCTGCATTAGCAAGGGAAGCAGCAATGAATGCTTTGAGAAGATACCTTCCTGAAATAGATTTGGACAAGCCAATACCAACCGAAATTCTTGAAAAAATGGAAGTTACAATGAAAGATTTTACAAATGCTCTTAAAATGATTGAACCCTCTGCTTTGAGAGAAGTTTTAGTAGAAATTCCACAGGTTAAATGGGATGATATCGGTGGCTTGGAAGAAGCAAAACAAAGATTGAAAGAAGCTGTTGAATGGCCATTAAAAAATCCTGATGTTTTCAAAAGAATTGGAATAAGAGCGCCAAAAGGTATTTTATTATATGGTCCACCAGGCACAGGAAAAACATTGTTGGCTAAAGCTGTTGCTACAGAAAGCCAAGCAAACTTTTTATCAATAAAGGGGCCAGAAATATTCAGTAAATGGGTTGGTGAAAGCGAGAAGGCTATAAGAGAAATATTTAAAAAAGCTAAACAGGTGGCGCCATCTGTCATATTCTTGGATGAAATAGATGCAATTGCTCCAAAGCGTGGATTATATGAAGGTGCAAGAGTTACAGAAACAGTTGTAAATCAATTGCTAACTTCTATAGACGGCTTAGAAAAAATGAATGATGTAGTTGTCATAGGAGCAACAAACAGACCAGATATTTTAGACCCTTCATTATTGCGCCCTGGAAGATTTGATGAACTTATTTTAATAGGAGTCCCTAATATTGAGGCGAGAGAAGAGATATTTAGAATACATACAAAAAATATGCCTCTCGCCAAAGATGTTGATTTAGATGAGCTTGCGGAAGTTACAGAAGGATATGTTGGCGCAGATATAGAAGCGATATGCAGGGAAGCAGCAATGACGGCTTTAAGAGAAAACATAAATGCAAATATTGTTAATATGGAGCATTTTAGAAAGGCTTTGAAAGAAGTTCATCCTTCAGTCGATAAGGAAATGATAGAATATTACAAAGAAATAGCAGATAAAATAGGAAAAGGGATATCAAAGAGAGAAATAAAGAAAGGAATAGAAGTCATGTAAGGAGCCCTTTCTTCAAAAGAAAGCCCTCGGGGAAAGAAGTATTATATTTTGAAATAATGTAATAGTTCTTTTTGGGCTGAAGCACTTTTTGAGCCTTTTCTTTTCAAAAA
>CAZYCK010000109.1:0-3809 GCA_964646055.1 uncultured Thermoplasmatales archaeon
ACATTGTGTAAAAACAAAAACTTAATAAGCAGAATTTATATTCTAATAGCATGCCAATAGGATTTGTTTTGATATCGACCGCGCCAGCAAAGGAGCATCAGGTTTACAATGAATTGCTGAAAATAAAAGAAATTGTCGAGCTACATCCTCTATTTGGGGAATATGATTTAATAGCTAAAATAGAAGCAAAAGATTTAGATGAACTTGGAAAAATTGTGGTTGAAAAAATTAGGGGGATAGAAGGCGTGGCAGATACAAAAACTTTAACTGGTACAAAATTTTAAGGAGGTGAAAGAATATGATAAGTGTTGGTATTGGGAGTTTGTTTTGGAGCATGCTTTTGCTGATATTTGCAATAGGAACAATAATAGCAGGGATATTTACAATATACTTTGGCTCAGGAAAAAGCAGAGTGATAGGAAGTATTCTATTTATAATAGGTATAATTGTTGCAGTGATTTTCTATAACTACACTACAGGAGATATATGGGGCGCTTCTTCATGGGGATGGAAAACAGTTGGAGCGGGGGTTGCTTCCATAATTGGTGGGCTAATAGGTGGCCTTATAGCCTTAGGAATATTCTTAGCAGGAATAATGAAAGCTTAATGGCTTTTTATTCATGCCACAATCCAATAAAACCACATTCATTACATTCATATACAACTGTTTCTTTTATCCATTCTGGTATTTTTATAAATGGGACAGACGGCAAATCTTTTCCACTCCCAACTTTCTTCATTTTTCCACCGCATACAGGACAATTTCTCTCCATGCATGTAATCATGATTCAATATAAAAAAATTTATCAAAAGAATTATAATTTTAAATGAATATATGAGCAATGCCAATATTTGTCATTCAAAAACATTATGCCCGCCGCCTCCACTATGATTTACGCCTTGAGATGAACGGCGTGCTGAAAAGCTGGGCTATACCTAAAGAGCCACCGAGAAAATGGGGGGTGAAAAGGCTTGCAATTCAGACAGAAGACCATGAGCTTTCTTATGCAAATTTTGAAGGAGTGATTCCAAAAGGGACTTATGGAGCGGGGAAAGTTGAGATGTGGGACAAAGGGACTTATGAAATGGATGAGAAAGAGGAGGATAGTATAGCCTTTTTCCTGAAAGGTGAGAAATTGAACGGGAGATATTGTTTAGTAAAATTTAAAGAGGATAGATGGTTATTTTTTAAGTGTTAAAATGAATGAAATGGAAATCTTAAAAAGATTAAAAAAGGCATATCCTAATATTAGGGGGACAGCATTGAATTATTCTAATCCACTTGAATTGCTTATAGCAACAATTTTATCAGCACAAACAACAGATGAGAGAGTAAATATTGTTACAAAAGAGCTGTTTAAAAAATATAAAAATGCAAGAGATTATGCAAATGCAAGCTTAGAAGAATTGAAGGAAATGATAAAAAGTGTAAATTTTTACAAAAATAAAGCTAAGTATATAAAAGAAGGATGCAGAATAATTGATGAGGAATATAATGGCAAAGTGCCTGACAGCATGGAAGAATTAATAAAATTGCCGGGTGTGAGCAGAAAAACAGCAAATGTTGTTCTTTCAAATGCTTTTAGAAAAGATGAAGGCATAGTTGTCGATACCCATGTTATTCGCCTTTCAAAAAGACTTGGCTTAACAAAAGAAAGTGATAGAAATAAAATAGAGCAAGATTTAATGAAAAAGTTTCCTAAGGAAGAATGGTTTGATTTATCTAATTTGCTTATTGCTCATGGGCGTAGAGTATGCAAAGCAAAAAATCCTGATTGCAAAAATTGCATTTTAAAAGATATATGCCCTTATTATAAGGAAATGAAAAAATAAAAAAATGCAGGGGGTGGGATTCGAACCCACGAAGACCTTCATCACAGGATTTCTCATCCGAACCCTTGTTGAGAGATCTTAAGTCCTGCGCCGTTGGCCTGGCTTGGCTACCCCTGCACAAAGTGAAAAAGGTTACTATTTAAATATTTATCATAAATTAGCGCTGAGGGAGGGATTTGAACCCTCGGGGTGCAATGCACCACAGGCTCTCAAGGCCTGCGCCTTGGTCCGGTCTTGGCTACCTCAGCTTAAAGGAATAAAAAAGAAGAAATAAAAAAATTTTGCCAAATCAAGATTTCAGGACAATTTCTATATTTACACCATCTGGAACTTGAACACGCATTAATTGACGCAAAGCTCGTTCTTGAGCGTCTAATTCTATTAATCTTTTATGGATTCGCATTTCCCATCTATCCCATGTTTCTGTGCCTTCTCCATCTGGGCTTTTTCTTATGGGAACAACAAGCCTTTTTGTTGGCAATGGAATAGGACCACTCATTTTTATTCCTGTCTTCTCCGCAATTTTCTTTATCTGACTACAAACCTCATCAATTTTCTTTGCATCAGTTCCTGTTAGTGTTATTCTTGCTTTCTGAGCCATATTACTTTATCTCTCTCGCTTCGATATCAACAGCTATGCCTGCTCCAACAGTCTGTCCCATATCTCTTATAGCAAATCTTGATAATTCTCTTACTTTATCTGCTTTTTCTATAACCATTGGTCTTGTTGGAACTATTTTTACCAAAGCTGCATCCCCTGTCTTGAGGAATTGTGGATTTTCTTCTTTAACCTCGCCGCTTCTTGGGTCAAATTTCTTTAGCAATGCATCAAATCTGCATGCTACTTGAGCAGTATGGATATGGAACACGGGCGTATAACCAACTGTTATAACACTTGGATGATTCAAAACCATTATTCTTGCTGTAAATGATTTTGCTACAGTCGGCGGATTATCAACATGTCCTGCTACATCTCCTCTTCTTATATCTTTCTTTCCAACCCCTCTTATATTTGCTCCAACATTGTCTCCAGGTTCTGCTTTTGGTATTGCTTCATGATGCATTTCTATTGATTTTACTTCTCCTATCACACCATGAGGCTGCGTTGATGGCAGGAAAATAATTTTATCGCCCGGTTTCATAACACCTGTTTCTACCCTGCCAACTGGAACTGTGCCAACACCTGTTATTGAATAAACATCCTGAATTGGCCATCTTAATGGTTTTTCAACAGGCTTTGACGGAAGCTTCAAGGCATTTAATGCTTCAATAAGTGTCGGTCCATCCCACCAACTCAAGTCTTTCTTATCTGTAACATTGTCTCCATTCCATGCAGATACTGGAAGATATACAACATCCTTATATCCAATTCCTGCCAAAAGCTTTTGAACCTCGCTTTTAACTTCTTCATATCTTTTTGAATCATAAGGTGGCTGTGTTATATCCATTTTATTTATAGCAACTATCATCTGGTCAACGCCTAAAGTCTTTGCAAGCCACGCATGCTCTTTCGTCTGCGCCATCACGCCGTCTGGAGCAGCCACCACCAAAACGGCAGCATCTGCTTGACTTGTGCCTGTGATCATATTTTTTACAAAATCTCTATGACCAGGGGCATCGATAATGGTGAAATAATATTTATCAGTATCAAAACGGCGATGAGCAACATCGATTGTTATACCCCTTTCTCTTTCTTCTTTGAGCCTGTCCATTACCCACGCTAAAGCAAAGGATTCTTTTCCTTTAGCCTTTGCTTCTTCTTCATACTTTCTTATCAGATGTTCATCTATCTGACCTGTGTCAAGCAGCAATCTTCCCACAAGTGTTGATTTCCCGTGGTCAATATGCCCTATAATTACCAAATTAAGGTGAGGTTTTTCAGCTGGCATTTTATCTCCTGCCTGTATATAAATTCCCATATATATAATATTTGCTCTAATTTTCTGATTGCATGATAGCAAATTCCAGAGAAATCC
>CAZYCK010000110.1:0-3763 GCA_964646055.1 uncultured Thermoplasmatales archaeon
ATTTTCCTGCAATTCTTGAAGGACATGGTGATTTAATCCTCATTCTCTACCTTTTTGCCATTCCATCCATTGCCATGGTGGCGGGCGGCTTCGCCTCCTCCTCCCCATACGCCGCCGTCGGGGCACAGCGCGAAGTTGTAACAATGATTTCTTATGAACTTCCCCTTGCTATTGTTATTATGGGTATAGCATGGAGAATTGGAAGCATTGGAAGCAATGTTTTTTCAATGGAATTTATTACAACGCATCCGATTTGGCAGAATGTAGGATTGCTTGGATTTGTTGGCTCTATTTTATTGCTACTTGCCATGGTTATTGTTGCTCCTGGCGAGGTTGCAAAAGTTCCATTTGATGTTGCAGAAGCGGAGACAGAAATAGCAGGTGGATTAACTGTTGAATATTCTGGAAGAAATCTAGCAATGCTTTATATGGCAGATGCTGTAAAAATATTTGCCTTTGCTTCCCTCATCGTTGCTCTATTTTTCCCATTTGGAATTGCTTCCATTTTTGGAATCGGTGGATGGCTTGCTTCTTTACTTAACTTCCTCTTTTATTTGCTAAAAGTGTTCCTTGTAATGTTCTTTTCAATTACATTGATAAGAGCTGGTGTTGCTCGCTTTAGAATAACACAGGTTGTAACTGCATATTGGCTCACAATTGCTTTAATTGCTTTCATTGGTCTTGTCCTTCTAATGTGGGATACTCAGGTGAGATTGTGGTGATGTTTCCAATGTTTGGTCAATTATTAAAACAAATGATGAAGAAACCTTTTACAAATTTATTTCCAGCAAAATATGCTCCAAAGAACATTAAAAAATATTTAAAAGATGTGAAAGAAGGAAAAAAGAAGATAAATCCCCCAATAGAAATACCAGAAAATTTTAGAGGCAAAATTGTTTATGATAAAGAAAAATGTATTGGTTGCCAGTTGTGCATAAAAGTATGCCCTGCAAAAGCCATAGAATTTAAAAAAGAAGAGAAAAAGATAAGGATATATATTGGAAGATGCATTTTTTGTAGTCAATGCAACGATATATGCCCAACGAATGCATTAAATATGGGCAAGGAATTTTTATTGGCAAGTGATAATAAAATTAACAAGGGGCTCATAGTAGAATAAATCATCAAAAGATTTTTTAATTCAGCAATGTTATGCTTTAGATGGCTGACGAAATGGAATTGCAACATCTGAGGCAAATTTTGGATTACATTCCATGCAAGATATGTGAGGAGATTGTGCCAGATGAAGAAAGAAAATATTTTTGCACAATATGCGCAAGAATAAACAGAGTTGTTGCTTCGAAATCAATTGTTCCAAAATGGATTTACAAAGAAGGAGAAATTGTCGCTTCTGAAGGCAGAGAAATAGATGAACTTAAGCCTTCTGTAAAAATAGCTGAAAAAGTTGAAGAGCCATTGGAAGAAGAAATCGAAGTCCTTGAGCCAGGAGAAATTGATGAGGGAGAGATAGAAGTGGAAGAAGAATTGCCTGAATGGAAGGCGATAGAAGAAAAAGCCTATACTCACGGCGACTATACATTATACACAAAAGAAGTTTTGCTTAGAGGAAAAAGAAAGCAAAGAATCTACTTTTTCAGTAAGAAAAAGGCAGAAGGGGCGGCGCCGTCGCCTTTGCCTGATGGGTATGAGGTTAAAGTAAATGAGAAAGGATTGCCATTTCTGAGAAAGAAAAAGAATGCTCGATGATTTTTATTATGAATTGCCAAAAGATAGAATAGCACAGCAGCCAACTTTACCAAGAGATAAATGCAAGATGTTGGTTTTAAATTGCGATGACATTGAGCATAGGATTTTTTCTGATATAATAGATTATTTGGAAGATGGTGATGCTCTCGTTTTAAATGACAGTAAGGTTATAAAAGCGAGGATTTTTGCGAAGAAGGAGACAGGAGGCAGGATAGAGCTTTTATTTATAAGGAAGGATGGCGAACAATATGAATGCCTTGTTGGTGGAAAAGTAAGAGAGGGAACAAAGTTTTATGTTAATGGCAAGGAAGGGAAAATAATCTCAAAAGATGGTGGAAAATGCATTGTTGAATTGCCAATAGACATGGAAGAATGGGAGAAAATTGGGAAGATGCCGACGCCGCCATATATAAAAAAAGAGATAAGGAACGATAGCTGGTATCAAACAATTTTTGCAAAAAAGAAAGGCTCGATAGCTGCTCCTACTGCTGGCTTGCATTTTTCTTCGCATCTGATGAAAAAATTGAAAGAGAAAGGGATTAAAATAATTTTTATAACCCTTCATGTTGGGTTGGCTACATTTCTTCCTGTTAAGGATATAAAAACACATGTAATGGGTGAGGAATATTTTTACGTAAGTAAGGAAGCAGCTAATGAGATAAATAAAGCAAAGCGTGTCATAGCAGTTGGAACAACTGTTGTAAGAGCGTTGGAAAGCTCATCAAAAAATGGAATTGTTTTCCCTAAAAGTGGTTATACAAGTTTGTTTATACATCCTGGTTATAAATTCGAGTCCCCAATAAAAGCAATGATTACAAATTTCCACATGCCAAAGTCATCACCATTACTTTTAGTAAGTGCATTTGCTGGAAGAGAAAGAATATTGAAAGCTTATAATGAGGCTTTAAAGAAAGATTATGTTTTTCTAAGCTTTGGGGATTCAATGTTGATTTTAAAATGTTTAAATTAGTAGCAACCAAAGAAAATGCAAGAGTAGGAATTCTTAAAGCAGGTATTAGTGTTGAAACTCCTATTTTTCTTCCAGTTGCAACAAAAGGAAGCATAAAAACTATTTTACCTGAGGAGGCATGGAAGGAAGGAACAAGAGCTATAATTGTTAATGCACTCCATATTTATATAAAAGCTATGGCTGCCGTCAAAAAAATTGATCTGCATGATTTCATGAAATGGAAAGGAATAATATTTACCGACAGCGGCGGCTTCCAATCAATTAAAAAATTTCCTTCAAAGGCGACAGATGATGGTATAGTTTTTACAATGCCAGATGGTAGAAAAGAAATTTTTACTCCAGAAAAAAGTATAGAAATTCAAAAAAAATTGGGAAGCGATTTTTTCTTCATGCTCGATGATTGTCCTTCATATCCATACAGTGTTAAAAGATTAAAAAAATCTGTTGAGAGGACAATAAAATGGGCAAAAAGAAGCCAAGGGAAAAAAACATTTGCGATATTGCAAGGAGGAATAGACAGTGAGCTAAGAAAAAAATGCATAGAAGAAATAAAAAAAATGAATTTCTTTGGCTTTGCCATAGGTGGGCTAAGCATTGGAGAACCGAAAGAAAAAATGCATGAGATAGTAAAAATTACAAATTCATTGTTGCCAGAAGAAAAGCCTCGTCATTTAATGGGAGTTGGTTCTCCAGAAGATATCATCATTGCCGTTAAAAATGGTGTAGATATTTTCGACAGCGCTTTTCCTACGAGAAATGCAAGACATGGAAGCATATTTACAAGCAAGGGAAAGATAAACTTAGGAAAAAAAGTTGCAGGCGACGCCATAGATGAAGAATGTGATTGCTACACCTGTAGAAATTTTTCATTAGATTATTTGAAATATCTTTTCAAAGAGAAGGAGCCTCTTGCAATGCGGCTGGCAACAATTCATAACATAAGATATATGAATAGACTTATGGAAAGAATAAGGGAAGAGATAAAAAATGATGGTAATCTTGATTCATTGAAAAAAGAATTTGGATTGAGCTGAGCCTTTTAGAAAAAGCCTCGGGAAAAGCCCTTTTATGAAAAGCGCTTGCGGA
>CAZYCK010000111.1:0-3744 GCA_964646055.1 uncultured Thermoplasmatales archaeon
ATGGATATTTTTTTGCTTATTTAATTCTATCTCTTCCTTCATTTAATTGCCTCCATTCATTTTAATGAATAAACCTAATAAATTTTCAGGGGAAGGCTTTCTTATGAATGCTTCCTTGCATTATACTATTCAATAAAATCTTCCATTTGTAAAATTTATTATTCTTTTCAGAATAATTATTGAAAAGAAACTTCAAAAGCAATTTACACCACTTCTGGTCCAAATTTATCTTTTGATTTTTTTTCAAATTTTACCTGCGGCAGGGGTATGGGCGGCGGGAGTTTCAATTCTCTAGCTATAAATACCGCTTCTGGAACACAAAAATGTAGTATAGCTGTATGAATTTGGGAGGCGATTTCGTTTGGCATATTCTTCTTTTCCCCCCAATTACTGGCAATTTCTTCTGCATCTTTTCCTTCATATATAAATGAACCTTCAAATTTTATTATACCAACTGGACCAAAACTTGCAGTATATTCAAACTCAACATCAGCCTCTCCTTTTTTTATAACGGAAAATAACGTTATATTGCTGTTGTGGTCGATTCTTATATTCATGGGGCGTGATAAATCTTTTATATATCTTCTCGCTTCTACGCCTCTTATTTCCATATTTCTTATTTTCATATTCATTCAAAAAAATGCGTTATTTAAAGCTTTGCTTTACTGATTTTTTTCCTTTTATTACATATAACGCTTTTTCTTCCTTTTTACAATTTTCTTTCATATTCATACATAAAAAATATTCATGGCTTAAATCAAAAAATTTTCTCGCTTCTTTTTCAATTTTTTTTATATCTATATGCCGTATGTTTTTTTGTATATATCCTCCTTTTTTGTATCCCTCTTTAAAATATTTTGAATTTGTATTCAACATCATTGCTATAAAAATTCCATTATCTTTTAGAACCCTTGCCGCTTCTTTTATAGCCTTTTTATAATCATTTATAAATTCTAAAGATGTTATGAATATTATTCCATCAAATCTCTTATTATAGAAAGGTAAGTTTTCAGCTTTTCCATTTATTGCAAGCAAATTTTTTTTAGCTTTTTCAATCATGTTATCATCTTTTTCGATGCACATTATATTTATCTCAGCCATTTTTTTAATTTCTTTTTCAATTATTCCTGTTCCACATCCTATGCTAAGAACATTTCCATTTTTTATTAAATTTGTAACATACTCAGCTTCCTTTCTCAAAGCGTATTTACCAAAATCACTTTTATAAAAATCTTCATAAGCCATCATTCCACCTTTTTTGGTTTTTTTATTTGTAATAGCAAGCCATCATAAAAATTTTTTATGCTTTCCATAATGTTTCCTCTCCCGACATATATATCTATTTTCTTATCCTTTAGGGCATAAAAAGATATCTCTCCTATTTCCTTAACTATAACTGCATCTATCCCATATTTTAAAAGAGATTTGGCGGCTCCTAAACCAGCGTGCAATTCTTTATTAGCATATGGATTCGAAACAAATTTTGTATTTTTTATATCTTTTTTCCCCATATTCAATTCGGCAATCAAAAAATATTTTGCTCTACCAAATCTGCATGGCTCTGCTTCAAAATTTTTTTTATTTACAGCAATAGCAACGTTAATTTTTTCTTTTTCAACAGGCTCAACATGGGTTATAAAATCATCTATTTCATCTATCCTGCTCTTTATCTTGCATTCTATCTCATCTGCTATTTTATGAGCTTTTTCAATATCCATTTTTTTATCAACCATTATTTTTACTTCTCCAAATATAAATGGCCCCGCCTTGCGGAGGCGTAAATCCCTATAGCCCTTTATTTCTGCTTTATCAATTATTTTTTTAATTTCTTTCTCAACATTTATTGGGCTTATGTCCATTAATGAAGCTATAGAATCTTTCATACTCATTATTCCTGTTCTAAGTATTATAAAAGCCACAGCAATTGTTACAATTCCTTCTATGTATGGTATTCTATATATGCCAAGAAAAAGAGCAAGAATTACAACCATTGAGGAAATCATATCCATTTTCCTTTCATTTGAAGTTGCCAAAAGAGATTGCATGTTGATAGCTTTTCCAACTTTTGAGAGATATTTTGCCATTAAATAAGATACAATCACTGAAATAAAAGCGGTTAGCATTGCTATATATGGTATATTCAGCTTCCTTATTTCAAAAAGGCTTTTATAACCCTGATAAAAAAATTCAATTGAAACAGCAACAATAAAAGCGGATATGAAAAGGGCGGATATGCTCTCAGCTCTATAATATCCATAAGGAAATCTTTGGGTTGGCACTTTCTTCGAAATCCTCAAGCCAAGATAAGCAACAAATATTACAATTGTATCTGCGGCGGAATGCATACCGTCGGCAATCAAAACAAGGCTGTTTGCAATCCATCCAACAAAAAATTTTGATAAAGCAAGCAGTAGGGTAGCAAGAAGCATATAGGCGGCGCATCTATAGCCGTATTCAATTTTTTCATATTTTTTCATTTCTTTTTATGAATTATATGGTATTTTAATGTGTTTATATTTGTTTTTCCATTTTTAAGGATAAATCAAGAAAGAAAATGCCATTATCATTTTTATCAGAAAAAGGAGCGACCCAAAACGACAGACTTACGGAACAAATATCGGGCTTTTCTTATTAGAGAATCTATGATTGCATCCAAGTCCTTCAAACATGGAATTTATGTCCAGTTTGGTGGTAATTTATCTATATCATTTCCATTAAAGAATTCATATTTATAATATCGGTGCATTGCAAGATTTATTGTAGGCAATGATAATGAATATGGAGCAAATTTTGCTGTTATTATTGAGCGATATATCCTTTTCACCATCTCTGGAGGAGAATAAAAGCTTTTTATAACTTTTTTAGTTCCTTCAAGCAATTCTTTTGGAGTCATTTGCTTTGGCATATAAACAACGTGAGCTTGCGTATATCTACTCCAATCTTTTGTTAATATCCTCCCTTCTTTATCGAGTCTATCATATAATGGCGTGCCAGGATAAGGCGTTAAAATATTAAATTCTGCAGAATCAATTTCCCAGCTTAAAACAGCGTCTCTAGTTGTATCAAATATTTCTGGCGTATCATGATCAAAACCAAATATAAAACCACCTACAATACCAATATCATATTTTTTTACAATCTTTATTGCATTTACATATTCATCTGCCTTATTTGATATTTTATGAGCTTCTTTCAAGCTTTCTGGATTTATTGATTCAAAACCAACAAAAAAAGATATGCAACCTGCTTCTTTAGCAGCTTTTAAAAATTTCTCATTCCTGCTTATTATATTTATATTTGCATTTGCTATGAATTTTTTCTTCAATGGTTTCATTGCTTTAAATAATTTTATGCTATATGGAGTGTTCAATGTCATCGATGCATCTCTAAAAATGATGACTTTATTTGGTATCTGTTTTATTTCTTTTATAACTGTTTCTATAGGTCTTGTTCTAACTTTTCTTCCAAGAAAAACTGTTGTGGAACAAAACTCACAGGCATTTGGGCAACCACGCGTTGCCTGAACATTTGCTGACATAGGTGGATATCTCACCAAATCAAGCCTTGGTGAAGGTATTTTTGCTGGGTCTACATGACTGCCGTAATAGAATTCCTTTAGTTTTCCTTTTTCAGCGTCTTTAACAACCTGAGGCCACGGTTCTTCTGCTTCTCCAATGACGACAGCATCTGCATGCATTTTTGCTTCTTCAGGTAAAGCCGTTGGATGATAACCTCCAAGAACAA
>CAZYCK010000112.1:0-3696 GCA_964646055.1 uncultured Thermoplasmatales archaeon
TATAGAAAAAGTATTGTTTTAAAAATATTTATTAACCTTGAGCTTTTTCTTGCATGTGTATATAAGGCAACCCATCGTTGCAGTACTTGGTCATGTCGATCATGGAAAAACAACATTGTTAGATCATATAAGAGGCTCTGCTATAGCAGCTAGAGAAGTAGGAGCAATAACCCAGCACATTGGGGCAACTGAAGTTCCATTGGATGCAATCAAAAAAATATGCGGCGGGCTATTGAAAGAAAAAAAGTTTAAGATTCCTGGTTTGCTATTTATCGACACTCCAGGTCATTTTGCTTTTATTACGCTGCGGGCGAGGGGCGGCGCTTTGGCTGACTTGGCTATTCTTGTTATAGATATAAATGAAAGTGTTATGGAACAGACAGATGAGTCAATAAAGATTTTGAAAAAATATAAGACGCCATTTGTTGTTGCTGCAAATAAAATAGATGCCATACATGGATGGAGGAAAGTTGATGGTATAGTTAGCAAAAGGCTCGAAGCTCAAAATGAAGCGGTTAAAAAAGAATTTGATGAAAAATTTTACAGACTTGTTGGTATGCTTTATGATAGAGGTTTTTCTGCAGAGAGATATGATAAAATAAGGGATTTTACACATAATGTTGCTGTCATTCCAATCTCTGCTAAAACAGGCGAGGGTATACCAGAACTATTAATGATTTTGATTGGGCTCGCTCAAAAATTTTTGGAAAAAAGCTTGAAAAGCCAGAAAAAAGGAGGCGAGGCAGTAGTTTTAGAAGTTAAAGAAGAACGTGGGTTGGGGACAACAATTGATACTATAGTATATAATGGAGTGATAAAAGTTGGAGACAAAATTGTTGTGGCTGGAAGAAACGAGCCTTTTATAACAACGGTAAGGGCTTTACTGAAACCAAAGCCGCTTGATGAAATTAGAGATCCATCAGACCGCTTTCAGAATATTAAAGAATGCACGGCTGCTTGTGGAATAAAAATAGCTGCTCCAGAACTCGAAAAAACATTTGCAGGAGCTCCAATAAAAGTTGTTGAAAATGTTGAAAGAGACATTAAAAAAATAAAGAATGCAATGAAAATAAATATTGAAACTCAAGAAGAAGGAATAATAATAAAGGCAGATGCAATCGGCTCTCTTGAAGCCATTGTTTTTCTTTTGAAGGACAAGAATATTCCCATAAGAAAAGCTGAAGTTGGAGATATATCAAAAAGAGACATAGTTGAAGCTCAAACAAATTCAAATCCATTGAATAGAATTATATTAGGATTTAATGTAAAATTGCTCGAAGAGGAATATGAAGGAATTGAAATAATTCGAGAGAAAATTATTTATAAACTTATAGAAAAACTTGAAGAATGGAGGAACAAAAAAGCAAAAGAATTGGAAGAAGAAAAAAGGAAAAAAATAACATATCCTGGCATGATTTTATTGCTGCCTGATTATGTATTTCGAGTTAGTAAGCCAGCAATTGTAGGTGTCAGGGTTATAGCAGGTGAGATAAGGACAGGACAAAAATTGATTAGAGATGATGGAAGGCAAATAGGAAAAATAAAAAGCATACAATCCGAAAAAAGAGCAGTGCAGGTTGCAAAACAGGGAATGGAAGTTGCTGTAGCAATTGAAGGAGCAACTGTTGGAAGACAAATTAAATCAGGGCAGACGTTATATGTAGATATAAATAAGGAGGACATTGAAAAACTTCTTGAAATGGATTTAAATCCAGATGAGAGAGATGTTTTGGAAAAGATAATAAAAATAAAAAGGAGAGCATGAACCTTTTTCCTTATGAAGCAAGGGATGTGCAGAAAAAAATGATGGAAAAAATTAAAGAGGCATTGGAAAAAAGGAAAAATATTGTTTTGCATGCGCCCGCTGGCTCGGGCAAAACAGCTGGCGTCCTTGCTCCTGTTGTTAGCTTTGCTTTGGATAATGATATGGGGGTTATATATCTTACAAGGACAAATTCCCAGCAGAAGCAGGCTATAAAAGAACTCAAATTGATGGAAAAGAAGACAAAGATAAAGGCTGTTGGAATACAAGGAAAGGCAAACATGTGTTTGCTGATTGAGAACATACCTTCTTTATTAGGAGGAGGAAATGAAGAAATATCGAGATTTTGTTCTGCAAGAAAAAAGAGGAGTATTGAATATCTGAGGGGTAAAAAAAATCCAAATAGATGTATATTTTTTGAAAATTTTTTGCTTTTGAAAGATAAACTCAATTTAAATGGTGTAAAGGCGGCAGAGGAAATGATGGAATATGGTAGAAAAAATAAAATATGTGCTTATGAAATGAATAAACTTTTCATGAAAAATGCAAATGTTGTTGTTGCTCCTTATATATACATATTTGATGACGCCTTAAAAGAAAAATTTGCTTCATGGTATGGTTACCCTTTTAAAAGAACTGTAGTAATAATAGATGAAGCTCATAATTTACCTGACTTTGCAAGAGAAATAAAAAGTGCAAGTCTATCTATTGTTACAATAAAAAACGCAATAAAAGAAAAAGAGGAATATAATATTGCAGATGAAGACATTGATTATTTTATAAAAAGCATGCAAGATTTTGTTGAAGGATTAGCAGAAGAATTAAAATATTCTAAAAATGGAGATGCAATAATTGGCAATGAATTAGAAAAAGAATTTTCATCAATAGGCATATCAAAGGAAGATATGAAAAAAATAGCAGAAAAATTGATTTCTTATGGAGATGTTATTGCAGATATGAAAGAAAGCCAGAATTTATTGCCTCGCTCTTATTTAAGGAGCATGGGAAAATTTACCCTTTCATGGATTTCATTTGATGAAAGATGGGTGAAAATTGCTGAGGAAGGAAAAATTGAAGCATACTGCATGGACCCATCAATAGCAACTTCCATATTAAACGAATTTTACTCCAGCATACACATGTCTGGAACTTTGGAACCAATGGAAGAATATGTAAAAAGCATTGGAATAAATGCAGATATGTTAAAACTTTCTTCATCATTTCCAGAAGAAAATAGAAAAATTTTTTACATTGATGGGCTAACAACAAAATATTACATGGATAATAATATGGTAAAAAAAATAGGAAAGGAGATAGAAAAAATATGCAATTCAAATGATAAAAATATCCTTGTTTTCTTTCCATCTTATTCAATTCTTGAAAGATTTGTAAATATAATTAAAATAAACAGAAGAATTTATATTGAAAAAAGAAAAGATAAGCAGGCTTTGTTGATGAAAAAAATTGAAAAATTCAAAAAAAATGGTGGGGTTTTTCTTTCAGTAATGGGGGGCAGGCTTTCAGAAGGAATGGATTTCCCATCTGAAGAAGTTGAAATTGTTTTAATAGTCGGCATTCCTTATCCGCCGCCGTCTGCAAAGTTAATTGCTCTGCAGTCATATTATGATAAAAAATTTGGGAATGGATGGAAATATGTTGTTGAAGCAAAAGCAATTAGAAAGATTGAGCAGGCAATAGGCAGGCTTATAAGAAGCGAAAAAGATAAAGGAATAGCAATAATATTGGACGAAAGAGCGAAGAGATTCAAAAAATATATTGACATGGAGAGATGCAATGATGTAGTTCATGAAATAAAAAAATTCTGGAAGAACCCCTTTCTTCAAAAGAAAGGTGTTTCATCCCCAAAGAATTGATACATTTTTAGGACGCAACCCTTTTTTAAAGGGGTGCGAGCCCTTTCTTCAAAAGAAAGC